>CAZHBL010000570.1:0-1777 GCA_964530105.1 uncultured Pirellulales bacterium
ATACCATGGCAAAATATGAATGTGTAGCATAATCTATGTACTGGTTAGTAAATCCCGCTGGTTGTGGATTCCGGGCGGGCGATCATTGGAAAAGACGTTCAAAGCGGTCGTCAATTCGTAGGCAGGTCTTCCAGGTTTTTTTTGACTTGCTCTGCGCAGAAGTTGTCGGGATAGGAACTGATAAAACTCGTCAGAGTTGTTCTTGCTTCTTCCAGATATTTTTTCTTCAGCTCCGTGTTCGATTCATCCTGCTGTCGCCACAGGCTAATCTTCAAAAGGCCGAGTTCATACAGCGCCATTGATCCGGCGTCGGTCTGGCTGTATTCTTTGTGTATCTCGCCGAGTTTTTCTGCCCGAAGCTGATCGTCGGCGACGAGTTTTGCCTGGGCCAGCAGGATGTTGTCACGAAGCTGGTCTCCGTCCTCTGTTTGTTCGAGCAGCCCGTCAAGTTGCTGAGCGTAATCAGGAACATGAGGATTCAGCATGACAAATTTCGCCAACCGCTCGACGGAACCCGGTTCCTTGGTACGATTTTGCGAGCTTACAAGGACCTGCAATTGGCTGAGTCTTCTTTGCAGCTCGTTTAACTTTGGATCAGTCATTACCGAATCGGCCGGCGGACGAAACAGCCCGAAAAGTTTGCCGGAGGGTTTTTGTTCCGCTTCGAGGCGTTTCGACTTCTCGGCGGCCAGCATTGTCTGGGCCTCGGCGAGAAGTCTCTCGGCCTCCTCGAACATTTGTTGGCCGGCCCGATGCTTTGCAATACGCCATCGTGCTTCAAGTGCTTCCGGGCTGCTCCCGAAATCCCGGTACAGCTCCCACCACGTCTGCCGCGTCTTTTCATGCGGATAATCACTGTAGAAATGCAGCACTTCTTTCTGCCCAAGCATTTTAGTGTCCGGGCTGAATTCGTTCAGCAGGGCCTTATAGTATAGCGCTATCGGCATCCGGCGACTGTTGGGGCGTTGGCTGATAAACAAATCGTACTGTTCGAGCAGCCATTCTTTCTTCTCTCGGTACTTTAACTCTTCCGGTACTATGAACCAGCCCGGCCAGAAGTCGTAACGTAACTGTTCCTGTATTTCTCTTTTGAGTTCCGCTCGCCGGGCTATTTGATCGGCGGGGTAAAAGGATTCTTCCAGGTATTTCTTGATGGCAGGATCTCTCGTTGTTGCATCCAGCGCTTCTGTGATGCTGTGGTCATGAAATGTGCTAACCTGCTCCGGATTGTTTTTAGCCACGTAAAGCTGGTAGTCCAGCTCGTCGAAGCCGATGGTTACTTCGAATACAACAACGGCGATAACGAGTGTCAGTGACGTGAAAATCCAGGTCAGGCCGGGCCGATAGCGAGTAAAGTGACCTATACCGAGAACGAATCCCGCGATTACCAGCGCATCGAGCCAGGCGCAAATCCAGGGTGCAAAGGAAAAGCCCCATTCGATAGGCTCAACTCCCCTGGCGCCGCCGAAGTACCCCCAGTAAAAAAGCTGTGGCGCTAAACATAATGCGATCGCAATGAAGCGCGAGCGAAAACGAAGCGGCCGGCACGCCGCGGCTATACAACTGATAAATAGACAAATTGCAAAACCGGGCAGGTTGGCTAAAGAAAATACTTCCAATATGAAAATGAGGCTGTAGCGAAAACTCATCAGTTGCGATATCAATACCGGCACGATGGCCAGAATGCCCATAAGCAGCCCTAAGACAAGAATCTGCCAGGGATATTCGAATATGCTGACGTCGGTTGTGATAGACTTGCCCAGACGCCAGAATTCCG
>CAZHBL010000570.1:1877-3732 GCA_964530105.1 uncultured Pirellulales bacterium
TATTCGAATATGCTGACGTCGGTTGTGATAGACTTGCCCAGACGCCAGAATTCCGGCGTTGTTACGGTCTGGACGTCGAACGACCAGAATGAGCCGGTTACTATCTTCGACCAGAAAAGGCAGCTTATACCGAACGCCCCAACAGCGAGAAGCCAGCATATCTGAACGTTCTTATGGCTGTAATGCAGGGTCGGACCGACAGCCATAAAAGACTTCGAGACTAATATCGGCGTCTTTTCTGTCTGGTTATTATCCATAAGCCTCACCTGCATTTCCGATTTTCGATTTACGTATTCCAATTATAAATCGGCAATCGGAAATCAGAAATCGGCAATGGTTATGTCCCTTCGCCGCTGCTGGCAAGATAAGCAACCTGTTCGGGTGTAAGTTTGTCGATGCCGATTGACATTGATTTCAGCTTGAGTGTGCTTACCTGTCGCTCTATCTCCAGCGGGACGTCGTGGACGGCAATAGAAAGCTTGCCTTGTTTCTTTATTACGTATTCGGCCTGCAGCGCCTGCGTAGCAAAGCTCATGTCCATCACGCTGGCGGGATGTCCCTCGGCGGCGGCGAGATTGATAAGCCGCCCTTCGCCGAGAAGGTAAATTCGCTTGTTATTTTTGAGGGTATATTCGTCAACGTAGTTTCGCACATTACAGGTCACTTTTTTGCTAAGTTTTTTCAGGGCCGGTATGTCTATTTCGACATCGAAATGCCCGCTGTTTGCGACTGTGGCTCTGTCTTTCATCACGCGGAAGTGCTCTTCCCTGAGGACGTGTTTGTTGCCCGTTAGTGTCACGAAGAGCTCACCGACTTTTGCCGCCTGTGCCATGGGCATAACGTCGAAGCCGTCCATTGCCGCCTCGAGCGCCTTTACGGCGTCGATTTCCGTAATAATGACTATCGCTCCCATGCCTCTCGCCCGCATTGCGAAGCCCCGGCCGCACCATCCATAGCCCGCTACGACGACTTTCTTGCCGGCCAGGAGATAATCTGTTGCGCGAATGATGCCGTCTACAGTCGATTGGCCCGTGCCGTAGCGATTGTCGAACAAATGCTTGGTCGCGGCGTCGTTTACTGCAATGACCGGGAATTTCAGCTTGCCCTCGTTCGCCATGGCCCGCAGGCGAATTACCCCGGTGGTTGTCTCTTCCATACTCGCAATGATCCGGCCGGCGTCTTTCTTCCTGCTGGTATGCAGCTCGTTCACGAGATCTGCTCCGTCGTCCAGCGTAATGACCGGCTTGTGGTCAATAGCTGCATTGATGTGTTTGTAATACGTGCTGCGGTTCTCCCTACAGATGGCAAAAGTCGCTATCTTGAAATCCTTCACAAGAGAAGCAGCCACATCGTCCTGGGTGCTCAGCGGATTGGATGCGCAGAGAACAACATTCGCTCCGCCGTCCTTGAGTGTTCGGACTAAATTAGCCGTCTCGGCCGTTACATGCAGGCAAGCGGAAACGTTTTTGCCCTTTAAAGGCTTGGTTTTTGCAAACCTTTTTCGAATTGCCGCCAATGCCGGCATGTCGTTATCCGCCCAGAGAATCCGTTTTTTACCACCCGCTGCCAATGACATATCAGCTACGTCGTATTTCATATATCGATCCTTTCAAAGATGAACAAGAAGTACAAATATAGAGCCAAACAATAGCAATTGCAAGCCTTATCTTCTTTGGCAAAGCCAAACGCCTAAGAAAATTGCCCTCGAAATTGTTGTACAAAAATGGGGTTTTGTGTTTAATACGGACTGTATAATTATCGTTGGCCATAATTCGAGTCGGATGGATAAGATATGAACAGGCTCTGTATATTCATGGGCATGATAGTCTTTGGCTGGATTGGATGGTGGATAGGA
>CAZHBL010000571.1:0-3723 GCA_964530105.1 uncultured Pirellulales bacterium
CCATCAGACATAACATGGTCGAAAAGAAACTCCAATTGCTCTCGGGTGCCGTGATGAGCACCGACGACAGCATCTACATTACCGATATGCAGGGCAAGATTGTCTACGTCAACAAGGCATTCTGTAAAACTTACGGCTACAAAGAGGAAGAAATTGTCGGGCAAAACGGCAACCTCCTCTGGATAGGAAAACATCAAAGCCGGAATACAAGAAGCGTTTTCCAGACCAAAACGGTGGGAAGTGGCTGGGAAGTCGGTTTTTATCATCGACGAAAAGATGACAGCGTCTTTCCGGTTTCTCTTTCGAGATCGAATATTAAGGACACAAATGGACATGATGTCGCAATTGTCGGAGTTGCTCGCGACATTACCGAACGGATTCTTATCGAGGACGAGCTGAGAACTGAAAGTGTGAAATTAAAGAAGAAAAATCAGGTACAAAACGAAGTGGCGACTATGGTCACCGAAGCTTTGCAAAGACTGCTGGAAGACGGCAACATCGAGACCGCCAAAAGAGTGGTAAGTGACTACCTCGATATTACAAAAATCGATACCGACAAGATGGAACTGGGCAAACGGAAATTTAATTTTAGTTCGCTGGTCTCACAGGCTTTAGAGGCCTTCCAGCCGCTCGCATCTGAAAAGAAAATCGAACTGAAAATTTTTACGCCCCCTTGTGAACTTATTGTCAACGCCGATTATGACAGGATGGCACAGGTACTGATCAATCTTCTCAACAGAGCGATAAAGTTCTCTCCCGTGAACGGTCATGTCAGCGTGCGAGTCAAAGATGTCGATAATGAGCTTACAGTAGAAATACAGGACGAAGGTCAACCTATCGAACGTAACGAGATACACAGAATTATCAATCGCCCTGACTTGATTAAAGAACAGTTCCAAAGCGGCCGAGAAGACCTCATTCTTGGTTTACGGATAGCCAAAGAATTCATCGAAATGCACGGCGGACACTTATGGGCTGAAAGCTCAGATAACAAACAAAACATTTTCTGCTTTAACATACCAAAATCAGGCGTCCGACAGGAAAGCAATATGCAAATGTCCTCCGCAGATGCAAACTAAGACCTCCCTACAGGTGTGCATAAGAGCATCAAAGGAGACCTAAGCAAAGCAAGCGGAGTCTTGCATGAGGAGCGGCAACTCACTGCACATATGAATATAATTATAGATATAGAGAAACGGGGGAACAAAATCGGCCTTTCGGGTCTCTGAGTACAAAGGTAGCCAGCTATGAAAATAAGGCAAAAACTGATTTTAGGATTTGTAGGCATTGCCTCGCTGGTGGGTGTTGTAGGGATTATGTGCGTTAACACAAGTCAGAGAGCATTACAAAAGTCCATCGGAGAAAGTTCTGTAGCTCTGGCTGTTGAAACGATGGATAAGATTGACAGACATATTTATCACACAATCGAAGCATTCCAGGCCTATTGCAATGATTTAGCCTTACAGGAAACGGTTGCGCAATCAAATCGGGAATTCGAAAAGCTGGAAAACCTTCAGAAGTATATTGATGAAAAAAACAACGAATGGATTTCTGCGCAAACAGGAACAACGCCGTTAATGCAGGAATTATTGAACAATCAATTATCAAAGGAACTCAGAGAAAAAGTTGAATTTCACGAAGAAAAACGCGGATATAAAGTCTTCGGAGAGGCCTTTGTAACAAACAAGTACGGAGCAAATATAGCCTTAACAGAAAAAACCACTGATTACAGACAGAATGATAAATTATGGTGGGAAAAAGCAAGGCAAGATGGTTTATACGTAAGCGATATCGAATACGACGAAAGTTCAGGTATTAATTCTACTGCTATTGCTATAAGAATCGATGACAAAGAGGGGAATTTTAACGGAGTAATAAAGGCCATCTTGAATATCGAAGATGTAATTGACATAATTAAAAAGGCAAAAGCAGTCATAAAATACAACAACACGGAATTTAAGCTGCTCAACAAAAACGGTGTGGCGATTTTCGACGAATTAGGAGAGTTTAACTTTTTCGAAGATGTATCTGATAGTGAATTCTACAAAGAAATTGCAGGAAACAGAGGATATTTGATAAAGAAAGTAGGGGATGAGAAAGAGAGAAAAACAGAATTATTGGCCTACGCTCGCTCACAAGGTCATAATGACTATGAAGGCCTGGGCTGGATCTTGACAATTGAGTACGACACGGTAGAGCTATTCGCTCCCGTTGTTCAATTAAGAAACATCATACTAAGCATTTCATTAGCGCTGACAATACTGGCCGTTATACCAGGAATTCTTATCTCCAACTATATCTCCAGGCCCCTCTCAAAACTCAAAGCTGCCATGGATAAAACCGGTAAAGGAAACATGGGCATCAAGGTTGATACCAAAAGAAACGATGAAATCGGCCAATTGGCCAATGCTTTCAACCAAATGGTAGAACATCGCAAACAGGCCGATGAGGCACTGCGTATCAGCGAAGGAAAACTCGGCGCTATATTGGTTGCTATCACTGATGACATTGCCGTGATAGATAATGACCTGAATATAATCTGGACAAATGATGCGGCCAGGGAAATATTCGGTGACGATATTGTCGGCAGGAAATGTTACGAAGTATATCACCAAAGGAATAAACCCTGTGAACCATATCCCTGCCCCACCCTTCAGGTATTTCAAGATGGTAAGGTTCACCAGTACGAAACCCGGATTACTGACAAGGAAGGTAAATGCAGACATATCCATTGTATCGCCAATGTGGCATTAAGAGATGAAGATGGGAAACCGACAGGAGTGCTGGAGATATGCAGGGACATCACAGAACGTAAGCGAACGGAGGAGGCACTCCGCGAAAACGAGGAAAAATACAGGAATTTGTTCGAACAAATGAGTAGTGGTGTAGCAGTATACGAAGCAATCGATAACGGAAATGATTTCATTATAAGGGACTTCAACCGGACCGGTGAGAACATTGAACACGTAGACAGAGAAAATATTATCGGAAAACGGGTAACTGAAGTATTTTCCGGTATAAACGAATTCGGATTATTAGATGTGTTCAAACAAGTTTGGGAAACTGGGAAGACAGAATACTTCCCGGACGCTCTATATATGGATGAGAGCGGTCGTCGCGGTTGGCGGGAGAACTGGATTTACAGGTTGCCCACCGGCGAAGTAGTAGCGGTTTATAACGATATCACAGAACGTAAGCAGACTGAAGAAGCTTTGCGGATAAGTGAGCACAAATACTCCGACCTTGTTCAACAATCTCCGGATGCCATTATTTCGCTGGATAAGGCCGGTAATTTTCTATCTTTCAATCCGGCTGCTGAGCGCGTAAGCGGCTTCTCGGCACAAGAGGTAATCGGCAGACACTTCACCAAAGTCGGCATTCTGGACAAAAAGTCTATCGCGAAATCACTGAGTGAGTTTGGGCTGACCCTCACCGGCGCCGAACGTCAACCGTTCGATTTGATTATCACGCGAAAGGATAAGAGTCACGTCCACATGGAAGCCAACGGGCGTCTGATTAAGCAAAAAGACCGGAAAACCTGGATACAGGTGACTCTTCGAGATATTACCGAGCGCAAGCGGGCTGAGGAGCGTTTGGAGAAAATAAACACCTGCCTGCTAAGTCTGGGCAACGACTTTACAGAAAATGCCAATAACATTACTGCCTTACTTGGAGAGCTTCTTGGGGCAACCTGCGCCCTGTACAACCGTCTCGACAATAAGA
>CAZHBL010000572.1:0-3722 GCA_964530105.1 uncultured Pirellulales bacterium
CCTTGGCTATTGACGGTCTCCACGCGAAAGTAGTTGGGTTTTTTCATCCAGATCAGGTAAGTACAATTGCCACAATCACCTTTATAGTAAAGGCTTTCGGCGCTTCGCATCGTTTCAATCATCTGCTCGTAGAGCCCATGCGCTTCGGGTTCATCCTTAAAAGTATCTTTAACTAAAACCGTCTTCGGCGTCGCTTTATTAGGTTCGGCCGGCGATATCGCTTCATTCGGCTCGGTTTGAGCTACAATTTCGTTTGGTTCAGCCTGTTTGGCTGCTTCAGGCGGCTGGTCCATAGGAACAGTCGCGGGCTGCTCACGCCGACGGTCCGGGCCGGCAAAATAGAGCGCCGAACATACAAGCACCACACCGACGCCGATGACCAGCGTTAATACAATAGTCTTGTTTTTCATTTGTATCACCAGCGACCTTTCTTCTCAAGTGTTCGAGGTGATTCATTCGATAACAACCGCAGTGCCTTTGGCGGACGCCATCAGCAGCGATTTATTTTTGGAGCCGATGTTATCGTAGTCCAGCGAGAAACCGACGATGGCGTTGGCGCCTAATCTCGCGGCTTCATTCCTGGCTTCGGCGATGACGTCATCCTGCATCATCCTCATCACTTCCTGGTACGACTCCGACCTTCCGCCGAATATGTCACGAAATGAAGTGAAGAAGTCGCGGACAACATTGACGGCCCTTACGTTCCGCACAATTACGATTCCCTTGTACTGCCTGATTTTAATACCATCCAGAATCGGCGTCGTGAAAATTTGAATATCGTTCATCGGATTCCTTTCATAATCCCCCGATACGTTCGATATAAACTGCCAATTCGCTGCCGAGATTGCCCGGTTTGTCCCAGCTTTGGTCGCCCCCGGCAACGTTTACGTTTTCCATCGTTACCTCGCTGCCGGTCGCACAATCGAACCAGCGTAATTTATACGCCCCCGCGGCGGTATTTTTCAAGCCAATTCCGCCCTGTAACTGCGATGCATACGCGATATAGCTTCCGCCCGGCCGAGCCAGCACATATTCCGTCCCGGCGAATCCAAGCTCATCGTGCGGCGAGAATTGTTGAAAATCAATCGACTCGAAGAAGCTTACCAGCCGCCCGCAGTCTTCCAAATCGCTTTTGGCCGTTGAGGCAATATCCATTCCTAAAATCATCACGTAAGCACCGGCCATTGCGCACGCCCAGCACTTCTTTCTGGATTCAGCACCGGTTCCCCAATCCGCCGCTTCAGACATGTTCAGATTGTAATGGCCCTTCGCTTGCCTCCACGCCTTCACAAGCCCGGCGTGTAACTCGTCCGCTGTCTTGACGTTGTACTGAATTGCGAACTGGTCGATGTTCGGCTCATCGGCGAACTCAGAGAAATCCAGTCCGTCGAGCTTGTGCACGGCGATGGCGTGGTCGTAATCGTCGGCGGCTCGGATTTCCGCTGCAATATTTTTTACCCGTTCGACACTTAATGCCTCCTGATATTCTTCGGCGATGCACCATATCAGATTTCTATGATGCTTGAACCGATTCACGAGCGAATCTATAAAATTCTTTTCTTCTTTGCCAACTCTGTCACCGGTTCTCCAAATCCGCGCGTTATCGTCATAAAGAAACAGGTATATAACTATGCCGTGCTTATCCATTTCTGCAAACCAGGTTTCCCATTGATCGAGCACGACGGGATTTATGCCTTTTGCCGGATCGTGATCAATAAATGGATTATGAGTTTTATCGCCGTCGCCGCCGTGCGAGCGTATCGCCATCATATAGATGCAATTGGCCCCGGTTCCTTTCATTTTCTCAATCAGCTCCATCTGGTCGCCGTCTCGTGTTCCTTCCGGCTTAAGCCTGCCACGATAGAGAAAATCCTCCGGGTCGCCCGGCCCGCACATAAAAAAAGGGCCACCGTCACTGCGTTTAAGCCACTGTGAATGCTTGGTATCGACAACAATCCGGCCGCTTCGAGATGTGGTTGATGTTACGGAATCTGCAAGCAGTTTCAGTGTGTGGTTTTCCTTCTCGCGGCCTTCGATTTTGGTGTCGTTCCAGCTTATAATCAAATCCAGGTCCGGCAAAACGACCATGGCCCGAATCCCCCCATGCCCGAAACAACCGTACGTATCGACCGGAACATCAGGCCAATGCCGCACACCTTCCCGATCAACGCCGTTTATCCACCAGAGCCAGCTATAGCTGCCGATGTGGTCGCACTGGTTGTCCGGGATTTGTTTCGAGCCGATGGAACGCTGGTCCGGAATCATCTCGGCAGCTACGTTGCCAACTCGCGGAATCGAGTTCGGCAAAGGATTAGTGACCGCCATTGTCGCGTATTCGCGGCTGATTAGCTGCTCATCTTTCCATTTTCCTTTTCGCAGATACAGCAGGCCGAAACGTGCAAAATCACGCGGCGAAATCGCAAGCCGGGCGGGCCTGTCGCCCGTGCCGAACGCCATGAATGTCGGATTGTCCTGGCATTGAAGCTTGTCGGTCAGCATCGGATGCAGAACTTCTTCATCTACTGTAGCGAACTTTGCGCCGTAAACCTTCTGAAACAACGTATCGAAGAACAGCGCCATCTGCCAGTCGTTATAATCGAAGGCCGTGCCGGGTGCCTCGGCCAGACCATAGCAAGATATCTGGTTGGCAAAGTGCCGCCATGTGATGCCGCAGTCCTTATAACCGAGATTTTTGTTTATCCGGTTCAGCCGCAGATCCCACTTGTTTATGCGTTCGTTGAAATTGAAAATTTTGCCGTCCTCGACCGCTTTGAAAAGAAAGTGTGCGTAAAGAGGTTTTGCAGCCGAGGCAACGTCATTTCGCCTGCCGGCATCACCCCAGGTATAGACCATATATCCATGCCGCACCACACAACCGAATCCACCGGCGTAATCGCTCAATTCCTTTAGCTTCTCTACATTCAGGCCGACCTGCTCGGGCGTTTTAATCGCCCACTCTTTCCCAGGATAAACCGGCGTGCGTTCACCTGCTGAGACTTCACCGAGCGTAATGCAAACCCAAAACAATGCTAAAAATATCTTTATCGGCTTCATTATCGCTCCTTATTCATCTTGAAGATTATCTTTCACCAGTGATGCTTCTAATTTTTTGTGTTCGCCGGTTGTATCGACCAGGACGTTATCAGAAAATAGCACATGCCTGCTCACTGCCCCTTCGAGAGTTAGAGCCTTCGGCCTCAGACTGGAGAACAGGTTGCCCGTCACGGCTATACCGGATGTGCCGTTTAGGACCATGCCGGCGGCTGCCAGGTCATTTGCCTCTCGCTTGACTTTGCCTTCGCCGATATAGCTGTTGGAGAAATTGTTACCGGTCACAGTAATGCGCCCGCTGCTGGGTCCGATGATCAGTGCGTCTTTGCCCATGATGGTAAAAGTATTGGCACTAACGGTGCAGCCGTGAGCATCTCGCAGCGCAATTCCACCGGTTTCTTCGTGGGCAATCACGTTGGCACTTAATGTAATGCCATAGCAATCCCTGTCGAGCACGATAGCCGTGCCCTTGCACTCTTCGATCATATTGCCGGAGACAACCGAGCCGTAGGTATTTTCGATAACGACACCGTCGCCGAGATGATCGTCGAGGCAGTTGCCCGTCATGCAGAGATTAAAGCCGTCGATGAACCTAAGTGCATCGTAGTTCTCCTCAAACTGGTTCGCCGAGACGACGACGTCGTGACAGCCGATGGCGTTCAGCCCCGTCT
>CAZHBL010000573.1:0-3721 GCA_964530105.1 uncultured Pirellulales bacterium
AGCAGGCCGGCATCCTGGCGGAATCGGGAGTTGACGGATTTATCATCGAGACGATGTTTGATTTGCGCGAGGCGCTGTGCGCCCTTCGAGCCTGCAAAGAAAACTTTTTATTGCCTGTAATCGTTTCGATTGCGTTCACAAGCGAAGAAAAAGGCGGCAGGACGATGATGGGTGACTCCGCAGAACAATGTGCCAGGAGTCTAATGGACGCCGGGGCGGATGTCATCGGCGCCAATTGCGGCGATCTCGATCCGATCCAGATGGCGGTTGTTGTCTCTTACCTTAAATCGGCAACAAAACTACCCGTTTTAGCTCAGCCCAATGTGGGCAAGCCCAAGCTGGTTGGAGACAAGACCGTATTTGAAATGGCCCCGGCGCAATTTGCGGCAGGGATTGCCGAGTGTCTCCGTGCCGGTGCGAAGCTTATTGGCGGATGTTGCGGAACATCGCCCGAACACATTCGTGCCGTGGCTGGAATGTTGAAAAAACGATAGCTCAATGAATGATCGCCGGTCGTGTTTTTATGAAGTTTTCTCGAAAGCTGCAATAAATCCTTTACTTGAATCCGTCTATATCCCCTAACAGGTAGAATCAGTGCATCTTCAGAACAAGTAAGTCTAATTTCGAAAGGGGTATAAGATGTTAAAAAGGACTATGTTAGTGATTCTGGGGGTGGTGTTATTGTTGGCGGTGGTCGAGAGTTTAACAGCCCAGCCGCCCGGAGGAAGGGGTTCAGGCGGCAGGCGGGGAGGGGGCTTTTCGGCTTTTCAGCAGCAGCAGCCTCTGCCGGCCAACGAGCAGGAGAAAAAGATTTTGAGTGTTCTTGAAGATATGAACCGGAACCAGACCAGAGGGATGATGAACGTGCCGCAGGAAGACGGCAGGATTCTGCGATTGCTCACGGAGGCCGTCGGCGCCAAGAACGTCGTCGAGATCGGCACATCCAACGGGTATTCCGGTATCTGGTTCTGCCTCGCCCTGCGGACCACCGGAGGAAAGCTGACCACGCATGATATCGATGAAGGCCGGGCTTCGTTGGCCCGCGAGAACTTCAAACGGGCCGGCGTCGATAATATGGTTACGCTTGTGATGGGGGACGCCCACGAGACAGTCACGAGAATCAAAGAGCCAATCGACGTTATTTTCATTGATGCGGATAAAGAGGGCTACCTGGACTATCTTACAAAGCTGTTGCCGCTGGTTCGGCCGGGCGGTCTGATCCTGTCGCACAATATTGAAATGATAGGGCAGGACTACATCGATGCTATTACCAAGAATCCCAATCTGGAGACGATCCAGGTACAGGGCGTTACCGTGACACTCAAGAAACGCCAGGGCAAATAATCAAATTGTGGTTCTTGATATAGGTGGTGCTAAAATACCTCTGTGAACGTTTTCTTTATATTTTTGTGGAAATTTCCGACAAACCGCAATAAAGTTCGCTCTTGGATTTGTCCAGGTTAATCAATGTTAGGTGTTTTGGATATGTAAGTAATCGCGATTAAGAAGGGAGCGGCAAATGTCAAAAAAGGCCATCTCAGCGATTGCAGCGGTGGTCGTCTTAGCCCTGGCCGGGTGCCTGATCGCCCAAAAGACAGAGAGCCAGCCCGGCTTAGAGCGAATGCAGGAAACAAGAATCCTTAATGTGCTTGAGGAAATGCTTCATGACCAGTACAGTGCAATGCTGAGCGTCCCGCCCGAGGACGGCAAGGTACTGCGGCTGCTCGCCGAAGCGACTGGCGCCAGGCACGTGGTTGAGATTGGCACCTCCAACGGCTATGCGTCAATCTGGTTCTGCCTGGCCCTGCGAAATACAGGCGGAAAACTGACCACATTTGAAATCGATGCCCGGCGGGCTTTACTGGCCCGTGAGAACTTCAAACGGGCCGGCGTCGATAAGCTCGTGACCCTCGTCGAAGGCGATGCGCACGAAAACGTGAAAATGCTCAAAGAGCCTATAGATATTGTTTTTATCGATGCTGATAAGGACGGTTACCTTGACTATCTCAATAAACTGCTGCCGTTGGTGCGGCCGGGAGGGCTGGTTCTGGCCCATAATACGACCGATGCAGGCTCGCTAATGCAGAACTATTTGGAAGCGATCACGGCCAATCCGGAGCTGGAAACCATCTTCCTGCACAAGCAGACTACGGGCATCGGAGTTACGCTTAAAAAACGACAGGTAAAGTAAATGAACTAATTTGAATTTAAGGTGAGCTTTGAAAATGATTCCATCGAACAGAATAAAGCTTTCACGCCGTGATTTTCTTAATCGCGGATTATGCGTTACAACCGGTGTTGTTACGGCGGCCGCTTTGACTTCATGCGATTCTATGAAAACCGCAAAGACTGAAAAACATGTTGCCCAGACACGGTTTGGATTTACGACCTATCAGTGGGGTCAGGACTGGGATGTGCCGACTTTGATTGCCAATTGCTCCAAAGCCGGTGTGTTCGGCATCGAGCTGCGAACCAGTCAGTCCTACGCTCATGGAGTCGAGCTGGAGATGGATGACCAACAGCGCCTCGAAGTCAGGAAACGGTTCGAAGATAGCCCCGTTTGCCTCGTGGGAATTGCCAGCGGAGAACGATATGATTCGCCCGAAAAGGCGGAACTCGACTCGGCGATAGAAAATACCAAAGCTTATATCAAGCTCAGCCGGGACGTCGGCGGCAGCGGCGTGCGGGTTTTTCCGAACAGCTTTCACGACAATGTGCCACGGGAAAAGACAATCAAGCAGATTGCCAAAGCTCTGAATGTTGTCGGTGCGTTTGCCGCCGACTATGGGCAACAAATCGGGTTGGAAGCACACGGCAGCGCGGGTGAGCTGCCGACCATCAGGGCGATTATGGACCAGGTTAATCAGCCGAGTGTCCGGGTGAAACTCAACAGCGACGTGAGGGATACTAAGGGCGATGGATTCGAGTATCAATTTAACCTTGTGAAAGATTTGCTGGGCGAAACGCTCCATTTGCATAATCTCAAAGATACGGAATTTCCGTACCAGCATCAAATGGACCTGCTGGTAAAGGCGGGCTGGAGCGGCTGGCAGCTCATGGAAGCAGAGGATAAGGTCCCGGACCGCGTCCGGGCACTCATTGAGCAGCGCCAGATCTGGGATCGGATGCTGACCAACTCGCTGAACGTATAAATGGAATAAACTGACTGATATTAGCTAAATGGAGGTGCTGGATTTGGCGAAACAAGCTATGGGCGTAACGTCCACGGAAGAGCTACAAAGAGGATTTGGTCTATCAACCGCGACCTACGTGGTGATAGCCAGCATGGTGGGGACTGGAATTCTGGTCTCGCCCGGATACATGATGGCTTCGCTCCAGAACTACCCGGTCATATTCGGGCTATGGGCCCTCGGCGGCTTGCTCGCCTTGTGCGGAGCCCTTTGCGTTGCGGAGTTAGCTGCCGCTCTGCCCCGGGCAGGTGGTGAATATGTTTACCTTCGTGAAGCATACGGCCCAATGCCCGCCTTTCTCTCCGGCTGGACGTCGTTTTTTGTAGGCTTTTCGGCTCCGCTGGCTGTTGCAGGCTATATCGCGGCTTTATACCTGTTGACGCCGTTTGGATTGGCCGAGGACAAGACTAGTCCTATAATCAAAGTCACGGCCGCGGCCATCATCCTTGTGATAACATTGCCCAATCTCGTTGGCCACCGTCAGTCCGCCTGGACACAGAATCTAACAACGCTTCTCAAGTTAGGTCTGT
>CAZHBL010000574.1:0-3719 GCA_964530105.1 uncultured Pirellulales bacterium
ATTCGCATCTTTACGAAAAGAAGGTCAACGACCGCTTCGTCCGCGGACTTTTACGAGCTGTGGAGGATATTAACAACCTGGATCCTCAACCCGATTTCGTCTTTTACGGCGGTGATTTGGCACAGCTTGGCCAGGCCAAAGAGCTTGATATCGGTGCCCAGATCCTAAAAAATGTAAAAGCGCCGTTGAAAATGATGGTCGGAGAGCATGATTGGTATTTTGACTTGGGCCAAA
The DNA here is from genome assembly GCA_964530105.1 of uncultured Pirellulales bacterium. Classification (GTDB taxonomy): domain Bacteria; phylum Planctomycetota; class Phycisphaerae; order Sedimentisphaerales; family Anaerobacaceae; genus JAFGPJ01. The sequence goes on from CAZHBL010000574.1 coordinate 235, forward strand.
AATGGCAAGAGATGTTCGGCCAGCCGACTTACTCATGGAACCACAAGGGAATTCACTTTGTCACTCTCAATAGCGTTGTCGAGCGCGATTTCTGGACAAAACACGGAATGACACCAATGCAACGAATGATGACCGTAGCCGGGCTGGACAATGGGATGCAGAGTTCATTCACAGTTGGTGCTCAGCAGCGGCAGTGGCTAAAAGAAGATTTGGCCGGCTATTCGAACGATGCTCCAATCATTGTATTCTCCCACTCGCCTCTCTACAAACTTTACAAAAAGTGGAATTTCTGGACCGACGATGCCGAAGATGTGCAGGCCATCCTGAATCGATTTGAGCGGGTTGTGGTCATTCATGGTCACACTCATCAGCTTCTGACGAACCGGATTGGCAATATTCATTTTCACGGCATGCTTTCCACTGCCTGGCCGTGGCCGTATGCTCCGGAAGGGATGCCGGAATTGACTATCGAGATGAACCGCCCGGACCCGTTCAATCCGAACGATGGATGTGGCGACGGCGAAGTTCATGTACATACGGATGGGCTGGTCGATAAGATTTACAACTTCTGGAACCGCAAGCCAATCATGGTCGCCAGGGATTATACCGCGAGTTGGGGCAAACAGAGCATCCCGCTAAAACCCAACCTTGCCAGCTATTAGAAACTTTAAGGAGATTGTCATGAAAAAAATGTCAACCTTTGCTAATTTCAAAATCGTCCTGCTATTCGTAGCCTGCCTTTCGTTAGTATTAATGTTTGCTTCATGCAGGCAGGAGAACGAAATGACAACATGTGATGGACAAGGCAAAGTTGAAGTAGCTCAAGACATGACTGGACAGGCCCTCGCCGATGCCCTGATGGACCAGTGGACTCGCGAACATCCCGACCGAGACTGGATGGCTGAAGAGAAGCAGCGGCACGAGCTTAAACCTCCGGCCGACAATTCATCTTTGTTGCAGGGCGGCCAGGCCGAGGGGAATACCTACGGTCAGCCTACCGAACGCGATCTTCTCATATGGACTCGGGAGACTGAAAAGTTCGTCCTCGAAGGCTCACGAATCTTTCACAGCGCTGATTTGTTGAAAAGTACCGTCTCAGTATCGTGCGACATGTGTCATCCCCACGCTGCAAATACGCACCCGGAAACATATCCTAAATTCCAAACTCAGTTGGGACGGGTCATATTGCTTCGCGATATGATAAACTGGTGCATAGATAATCCAGTACGTGGTGAACGTCTGAAGCCGGATGATCCGCGTATGCGGGCATTGGAAGCATATATCATGGCCCAGCGCAGCGGAACAGAAATGAACTACGGCAAGCACTGAACATGATTAGTGTGATGCATCGCACCGTACATGAGTTGCTTAGATATTATTTCATTTCTCCTCGATCGTTTTATTTTCTAAAGCAAGAAACGGTGACCAGCAAGGAAATCTATCTTCAGCAGGATTGTTTGAGAGTCTTTTCTGCCCGCTTCCATCTGCGTTCATTACATAAATCTCCCTATTTCCATCCCTGTTTGAAACAAAAGCTATTTTCTTTCCATCTGAAGTCCACGAAGGATTTCCATCGTTGATCGAATTATTCGTTAATCTTTTTTTCTCGTTTCCGTCAGTATTCATGACATAAATTTCATAATTTCCATCCCTGTTTGAAGTAAAAGCTATCCTTTTTCCATCAGGAGACCAAGCAGGTTCCGTATCATGAGCAGGATTATCTGTTAATCTCGTCTGCTCACTTCCGTTCGGATTCATAATGTAAATCTCTGGATTCCCATCCCTTTGTGCAAAGAAAGCTATCTTCTTTCCATCCGGAGACCATGAAGGACCCATATCATGAGTACTATTATTTGTCAGTCTTTTCAACTCGCTCCCATCTGAATTCATAGTGTATATTTCATGATTTTCATCTCTAAGCGAATGAAAAGCTATCTTCTGTCCATCTGGAGACCATGATGGAAACTGATCCCAGGAAGAACTATTTGTCAAATTTGTCTGTTCGGATCCATCAGCATTCATAACATAAATTTCAGGATTTCCATCTCTCCTTGATTCGAAAGCTATCTTCCTTCCATCCGGAGACCAGCAAGGAAATACATCCTCATCAGGATTATTCGTCAGCCGTTTCAATCCACTCCCATCTTCATTCATAATATAGATTTCATAATTTCCATCTCTATCTGAAACAAAAGCTATCTTGTTTACATTTTCCAAAGAAACCGACTCAGTCGGCGAGATATCCTTTTGGGGAGGTTCTTGCACAATTGGCTCTGTTGGCTGCGTTTCGGAAGTGACTGGCCGGGGGCGCAAGCCTGTATCGGCAACTTCTTGTCGCGTCGACACCGCCGGTTCCCCAACTTGTCTCGATCCAGAAGGAAGAATAACGGTTACCAGAATAATGAGCCCCACAACCACAACTGCGGCTACGCCTGAAATGATAAGTATGAGGTGGCGATTCTCGCCTGCACCTTCCTCTGAGACATCAGATTCCTCTTCATACTGGTTCTCATCTGCCCCTGATGGGATTGAAGGATCGGACCCTGCCGACTCTCTCTTGAGAGAGGGCACGATAATTGAAGTCCCACATTTGGGGCATTTGCCTTTCTTGCCGGCGTGAATTTTTGGAACACTAATGCTCTGGCCGCAACTATCACACTGGAACTTTATCTTGTCCGAATTATCAGGTACAATACCTAAGCTGCCGCACTTTGGGCATTTTACTCGCTTGCCAGAGTGTTTATCTTCAACATTGAGTTTCTGACCACATTTCTTGCAGGAAAACTTAATCATAGCCAATTCCTCCAATTTAGTGTTGTGATCATCACAGGTGCGCTTCTCTATCTAACTAATATAACATATTTAAATATGAAATCGTTATGATTTCTTTAAAAAAATACTTAACTACACCTTTTTATCAAACGTTTAATCAATCGGATATCAATACTCAAACCACTCACGGATAGACTCGTTTTGTATTTAGAAAACGGTTACAATTTCCGGATGGATTTGGTAATATCAGGAACTAAGAATGACCGGTCGTACCGTATCAGGGCATGTATTATAAATGTTGAGCAGTTACAATGTGCTGTCAACAAGTCAAATATCAGGAGAGATTATTATGTCGGGAAAGAATATCAACAGGCGTCGTTTTCTTGCCGGTACGGCGATGACCGCCGCGGCCACAATCGTACCGAGGCATGTTCTGGGAGGAACGGGAAATATCGCACCAAGCGAGAAGCTCAATATCGCCGGTATCGGTGTCGGCGGAATGGGCAAGAGCAATATGATACAGCTCGAAAGCGAAAACATCGTGGCCCTGTGTGACGTGGACCACGAGTACGCAGCCGAGACGTTCAAAAAGTATCCGAAGGCGAAGGTCTATACCGACTATCGCAAGATGCTGGACAAGCATAGCGACATCGACGCCGTTATGATTGCCACGCCGGATCATACGCACGCAGTTATCGCCGCCGAAGCAATGC
>CAZHBL010000575.1:0-3715 GCA_964530105.1 uncultured Pirellulales bacterium
GAGCAGTCAGGGATCAAGCCAAGCGCGTACATTGCGTCAGTAATGTGAAAACCCTTTCCCTGGGGTGGTTCATGTACAAGGACGAGAACGACGATAATCTGGTGCCGGGCGATACCGATCCCGGCAACTGGGTTCTGCGTCCGGCGGATGGCAGTACTGTCGAGCAAAAGAAACAAGCTATCCGAGATGGACTACTTTTTCCTTACGTTGGCAAGGCTGTGGATGTGTATGCATGCCCCGCCGACGATAGAGACAAGAATCCAGAACAATACACCTTTCGAAGCTACTCGATTGCCGGCGGCGCTAATGGAGAGGAATGGAGCGGGTACGACATGGCCAAGAAATATGCCGAATTATACAGACCTGCGACAAGATATATCTTTGTCGAAGAGATTGATCCCAGAGGATACAATGTCGGCTCATGGCAGATGAATCCCGGACCGAAAACATGGGTTGACCCGGTCGCCATGTGGCATAACAAACAAAGCACCCTTGGATTCGCCGACGGTCATGCCGAAATGCACAGATGGATCGACGAGAGCTTCATTGAGTGGAACCTCAAGGCCATGTATAATTCAGGATTCTCTTTCGACATGACCCCTCCGGCTAATGAGCGCGAAGACATTGAATATATGGCGAAGGGCTTTCCATATAAAAGCCTGAACTAATCCTCGGTATCTGCTCAAGACAAGAGGCCTGGACATGTTCGATATTTTTGAACAGCCGTGGACGTTGGTGGGTACGGCAGTTCTTGTTTTATTCGGTATTTTGACCTTTCGTAGTTTTTTCCCTGAAAAGCGCCACTGGTGGCAGTTGCTTGTACCGGTCTTTTTGACTGTTGTTGCTTTCGGCGCCGATATGCTTGTCCAAACCGACACAGAGAAAATCAATTCCGTAATTAAAGCCGCAATAAAAGCCGTCCAGCAGGAGGACTGCAGCGCAATTGAGGCTGTTATTGCCAATAATTACAGTGACTCATATCACAGCACAAAAAAACTATTGCTGGATCACTGCAGGAGGGAGCTGTCAAAACCTTTAGTCGATAAAGGCAAGAAGACGGGCCTGCTGATAGATATATCGGACTCGAATGCAACCGCAATTCTGTTTGCAGTGATAATTTTTGATAAAAATAGTTATATCTCCCAAAACTACAAATCGTTTCTCCTGGTAAAGGCAAGGCTGTCCCTCCGGAAACAACCTGATAAAAGATGGCTCATCAGCCGCATTGAAGTACTCGAACTTGACCGGCAGCCAACCAACTGGAACAGTATCAGATAAACAAGAGACAAAACCAAAGCAAACCGGTGAATTCTGCATTCATAAAACAACCGGACAATTTGACTGTAATATAGCAAAGTTGATACCTGAATTTGCCGATAGGGGAAGGGTTCAGTCACTGTAGCCGAAGTTAATGGAAAATTAAATATGACGTTTACCAGATTCAAAAAACAAATATTACCTTTGAAGCCAAAGCTGTTCGCCCTTCGCTGGTATCCAAGCTGCAGAAGCTGCGTGCATCCGGGCGGCAGAACAGTCAGTCCTCAACAAATGCCGCCCTTAATGGTCCGCAAGGCCGAATGGCGCCGCTAAGACCTATCTTTGCCCCCTTACCTCAGCACTTATTTCCCCTTACAATTTCATTCGGTAGTGAATTCTATACTAAGCCGGCAGCTAAATAAACGGGGCCTATACCCAACCGAAAGGTATAAGCCCCGAATTCATGCTGATACTGATTTCCTTTAATAAAAAGATGTTCATTCAGCAACCTGTTCCGACCGACACAGCCGAATGTCATCAAAGATCATTTTTCCTGCTCCGCCCGGTGCCGTCAGGTTATCTCTTGTCCCCAGGCCGACCATAATCTTATCAACATCGGTCAGATCAATGCCACCATCAGCAAAGCTCTGCAGTGGAATAATCCACTCCGTCCAGGCCCCAATCAGGGCCGCGCCCGGATTATCGTTTTCGACTACCACAGGTGTACCGGTTTTGTTGGCTATTGCCACATACAACGTATCGGCGGAATTGGATGAATTGCCATAGAACCACAGTGACAATTCATTAACGCCTTCATCAGTCCAGTTACGCACTTCGCTTAACGTCATCTCTACTTCCGAATACATCGCGTAGCCCTGCTTATTGTTGTCGTACTCCATCGGCATGGATTTACGGCCACCGTGGACGATTTTTTCTTCACAATAAGAAGGAGTTGACTCATCACCCACAGCCGAACCAGTACCGTTACCTGCAGAGTAAGGCGGATTCTCAAGTGTGCCGTAGCCTAAACCGTCAAGCCACATGTACCATATCTGGTTGTTGCCAACATCGTAGGACTCAAAATCATCCACGACAAAGAAGTCACCTGTAGCAAAGCTCCATAAGTTGCCGATCCATGGACTGTTCGGATCCGCTTCATTTACTTCGTCGACACGCCAGTAGTACGTAGTGTCCCAGGCAAGTTTGCCCGGATCGTAGCTCTCGTCACCAATTGCCTTGATACCTTTATACTCGGGTGAGGCCTTGGTGGCATTTGTGACGGCGTTCGCATCCGTACCAAAGTAGACCTCATGCGAAGCAGCATTATCTCCAGGCTGCCATGTAAGAACATCTGTGAGCCGTACACCAATGGTGCCGTTAATTGGCTTCGGATTCCTGGCCCATAGCGGCAGTGAGAATGCACCTTGCGGAATAATCTGCTTTGGCTGATATGGATTCAGCCCGGACGGACTATTCCAGTACAGCTTAGCGTACGCCTGGTTAGTATTCACATAGTACTCCATTACTATGCCGTATTTCTGCCCCGCAACAAGGTTAATTGTACCGATCCATTCAACACCCGACTGTTCATCCCATTTGTCAAATAGCAGTTGGTCATTTATCCACAGACGTACCCAATCATTGCAACTGGCGGTGAAGGTCCAGGCTGAGGTGAACGGCACCTCCAACTCGCCGATCCAGCGTGCCGAGAAGTCATCGTCGGGGACCTCCGTATCCGGCGAACCGGCGCCCCAGTTAAAATTGATTCCAGGATCTGTACGGGTCAGCACAAGAGTTTTAAAATCCCCTTTGTAATATTCTCCTTTTAAGCCGCTGTCAGCGCTCCTGGTGGTAAAGCTCCAGACGTCACCCGTATGCGTTGTTCCCGACTGGTCGAACTCGTCTACACGCCAGTAGTAAACCTTCTCAAATTCCAGGGCGCCCGGCGGGTCGTAGGTCATCTCTATCTGAGACGGAGCCCCAGTGGCATTGTTCACATCGTCAAAACTGTCGCCGAAGTACACAGAGTGCATAACCGCACCCCGACCTGGGCTCCAGCTAAGGGTAGCATTTGGGTCGATCCATCTGGCGCCATCAGACGGGTCGGGGCTCCAGGCTGTCTGGGGGCGAAGCAAAAAGCTCCAGACATTGCCCTTCCACGGACTGTTGGGATCGGCCGGATTCACGCTGTCGATCCGCCAGTAATATGTCGTGCCCCAGGTAATATCGGCAACAGTAAACTTCGCTTCAGTCTGGTTGCCCATGAACGTATCACCGGCGCCATTGTTCACATCCTCGAACCTCTCGCCGAAGTACACATTATTTGAGACCGCGTAAGCTCCCGGCAGCCACAAAAGGTCCGTTCCTTGAGTATCTAGCTCAGCGCCATTTGTCGGCCAGGGATGAGAGGCCTTTTCTGTTGGTAAACCGTCAGAGAGCATTAAATCCTTTATTTCAG
>CAZHBL010000576.1:0-3693 GCA_964530105.1 uncultured Pirellulales bacterium
AGTTATATCAGAACAAGGAGCTTTTTTCAATGGGGTTGTGAGAAATGCGGGTTAGGGATGACGACCACGAAGATAATCCATGCCGCAAGCAGGATTAGAAGAACCACGGACGAACGCGACACCATGGATGAGACAAACAGACCCAGAAAGGCAAAAATGGAAAGATAGAAAAAGGCAAGAATGATCGTCAGGCCGATGCGCGGCGCGGCACTCAGACTTAATGCATCGGGCATGAAGATACTGATTATACAAAGACCGACTAAAGTTCCGAGAATCAGTGGGATCCCGACTGTCAGTAGTATCGAAATATATTTCGCCATCAATAACTTATTTCGCTTCAGCGCATAGGACAAAACCAGGCGCAGCGTCCCGGTTTCCTTCTCCCCGGAGATGCCTCGAAACGCCAGCAGCAGAACGTACAGGCTGAAAACAACTTTGATGATAAATGCCCAATCCACTTCAGGGACGGCGGGCATCTTGAAGTTCTTCGGTCCAGCGGGCATGGTGTTCAATTTGCCTTTCGGCCCGAGCTTGTAGCCGGGATGTTGGTATTTTGATCCTCCATCGGCCAGAAAAACCAGCGGATTAGGGTGCCTGAACAAGGATGTCTCTACTGTGCTGGGATTACGTTCAACCTTTGTGACTGCATCGTCATATCGATTCATTCGTTCATGGTGTTTCTTTACGGTGACCAATCCGTTCATGCTGAAAAGAAGAACGCTAAGAACAATCAAAATGAGGAACTGAAGGCTCTGGATGTGTTCCAGGATTTCCCGTTTTATTAAGTTAATCATAGGTTTACCCAATGTTTTTTCTCATGAAGACAGCATGGGCTCCGGCAAAAAAGAAGGCACTGAGTAGAAACAGGACGATCCACTGGGGCAGTGTGCTTACAATACTCTCCGTTACCGACTGTGTTGTATAAGTAAATTCCGGCATCTTATATTTCTGATAGGCCTTATAATCCGTGTACATCAGTTTAGCTCGCTCGGTGTCCTTGTGCCAATGCCGTTCAACGCCATCCATGAACTTGTCAAATTCTCGAATATCCGTACAGGCCAGGCGCTGGATGACGCTGTCATACAGGACCGAAGGGGACAACAAGCCGATATTCCGGGCCAAGTGCATCTGGCGTGTTAGCTGCCGGCTGTATTCGTCGTCGATCCGGTGGTACAGCTCCACGCGTTGAGCATTGACTTCAAAGTTCTTTCTGCTAAGTTCTATATCGATTTCATTCGATTCGACCATCTTCTGGAATGCCTTCACGGCCTCGTTATACTGACGCTCATAGGGCTCGAATAAGGCTCGTCTGCGGTCTTCAAGCTCCTCCCGGCCGGGCAGTTCCATCACGTGCCGGGACAAAATGACGCTGACGTTGGGATAAATCACAATGACGACTATCCAGACCTGCAAAAGGACCAACAGCCCGATTGAAGGACGGTTGAATATAGTTGAGACCAGGAGGCTCAGCGTGAAGAACGCCCCAAGATAGAGGGCGGAGATGCTCCAGATTCCCAGAATACACAGGTATGTTTCGCGGTCCAGCAGGATGGCCGGGTGAAGGACCATCACGAGCACGGCGACGAGGGTCGCGATCGTCAGGCAGCCGAGAATGACAAAAAGCCCCCCGAGGAATTTGCCAAAGAGCAGTTGACCTCTTGGCAGGGCATTAGCCAGGGCCAGACGGAGCATGCCTTGCGCCATTTCTTCGGAAATACTGTTGTAGGCCAGGAAGATAACCAGCAAACTCAACACGACACGGACCACAAAAGCGAAATCTACAGATGTGAAACCGGAGACATAGCGGTGGTGTTGACTGGCAAATTCTCCCATATATCCCGAGGTCTGAATGGGCAGATGCAGATAGCTGAATTCGACCTGGCTGCCCAACTCCCGGTCTCTGCCCTGGACGAGAGTGCTGAGGATCTGCGGCTTGCGAAAAATCTTAACACCAAAATTCTCTTTCAGATTCTGTGTGGCATCCAGGTAATCCTGACGCCTCTGCTGGTAATCGCCGATATTGATAAATGTACTCATTCCAACCAGGACTATTGTAAGGCAGAGTCCGATGAGGAACTTGGAGCTTTTCAGATATTCCAATATTTCACGCTGGATGATCGCCTTAAGCATCAGTTCTCCGACAACTAAGGGCACTTGTCAACCGGCTCAATACATTTTCTTTCTTCAATCATAAAAGATGTATTGCCTATCTAATTAGATGACGAAAGAACAAATTGGTTACAATATTTGATCCAAAAAAGTCCCGGATGTTTAATTTATTAGAGCAGATTACGAAACTTCTGCGAATTTGTCTAAAAGAATCTTGAAAACGGTTAATCCCTTAACTATGATCTGCAAAACCAGGAACATCCACATAATTTGAATAATGCGTAAAAATGCCAACAGCGGCTGAATCCAGCCATAACGAAATAAGGACTCCAGGGACATGAAGCTCTCGAAGAAAGATTTATCTGATATATCGATCATCTCGCTTTTAATTGCGAATGCGATACCGGTGTGGGGCGTCTTGTTCCTCGGCTGGGATGCTTTTTATATTGTTCTGCTGTACTGGACGGAGAACCTGGTCATTGGCTTCTACAATGTCCTGAAGATGGTGTTCGCTGCCGTGCCCTATCCTGCTGCACATCTGGGCAAGCTGTTTCTAATTCCATTTTTTATCATTCATTACGGCGGCTTCACCGCCATCCACGGCTTTTTCGTGCTGGCACTTTTCCACAAGGAAGGACAAGGCCCGTCTATGGATGGAATGAATTGGCCCTGCTTTCTGGTTTTCGTTCAGATATTATTCAATGTAAGTAAGTATATGTATTCGGTGATACCAACACAGGTTAAATTGGTCGTTCTGGCACTGTTTTTAAGTCACGGCGTCTCCTTCGTTCAGAATTATCTGCTCAAAGGCGAGTACAAAACAGCCAAACCCGATAAGCTGATGGGCAATCCCTATGGGCGCGTTTTTGTCATGCACATTGCGATTATCGCCGGCGGCTTTTTGACAATGGCTATTGGCTCTCCCGCCCCCCTGCTTGTTGTGTTGGTAATCCTTAAAACCATCCTTGACGTAAACCTGCACAACCGCGAACACAAGAAAGCGGCCGCCAAAGTCCAACCCTTGCAAACTTAAAGCTCAATGATATCCAGTTCTACATAAATGCCGCAAAAACTTGTCTGGCGTATTGGCTGCTTTTTTGGAAAGCCTCGATGGTGCTCATGGTTTTAGGCGTGCCCGCTTCCACGGCCTGTTCCATAACCAGATGCGGACGGACGCCCATGTCTAATAGTTGCCTTGCCAACTCCGGGTAGTCAATATCACCTTCACCGAACGCCTCGGTCCAGATGTTGTTCTTCGACTGGCGAAGATGCAGCTCTGTGATTCTTGAGCCGTATAGTTTCAGAACATCGAACAGCGCTACTTCCGAGTTGCCGGCCCCCCGGTAAATCCAGTGGGCGTCCAGGCACAGGGTAACATACGCCGGGTCGGTGCCGGCCATCATGTGGTGAAACTCACGCGCGGCGTTTCGTAATTCGATATCATGGTTGTGATAGGCCAGCGTTAGTTCCATTACTTTTAGCTCACGTCCTAATTTCTCAAGTGCCGATGCCTGTAATCTGAGCTGGGAATCGTCCTTGTTTTCCGGTCCGCCCCAGCGAATCGGGCTGGGATTCGTTACGATG
>CAZHBL010000577.1:0-3680 GCA_964530105.1 uncultured Pirellulales bacterium
AAACTCTATCCTTTTTGGTTGCGGCTGAGCGAAGCGAAGCCGCGCCAAGTTAATCAGTGTCTAATAACTATTTTCAAACAGTCATTGACAAAACAATAAAACTGCATATATACTTCCCACAGAGATATATAATTAAGGAGACATTATATGGAACCTGTCAAGATAGATCAGATACTGTGCTGCGATAGGTGCGGCGTCGAACTGAAAGTGATTAAAGACTGTGACTCATCCTGCATCTGTAAAATCACCTGCTGCGGGCAGTCTATGAAGCTAAAAGAAAGCGCAGACGAAGAAGAATCCTGAGGAAATGAGGGCAACCACACAGGGTTGCCCCTACAACAAAAAGACAAATTCTCCGCTCTGCGATGCTCCGGTCGATATGACGGTTGTCCGTTGTCATTGCCGGCGAGGTCGAGAATCTATTAAAAAAGTCTGTCGGGAAGTGATTTCAATTTAATAGAAGGAGCATAAGGCTATGATACGCATTCTTTGGTGTTTACTTATCGTTATCAGTTTCACAACTGTGCACGCTGATGGCACTCTGAAAGAACAGGTCGACCGGTCGGCGGACCGAATCGAGCCGAAGGTCATCGAATGGCGGCGTCATTTTCATCAATTCCCGGAACTGTCGAACAGGGAATTCAAGACGGCTGAAAAGGTCGCAGAGCACCTCAAGAGTCTGGGATTGGAAGTTCAAACCGGGATTGCACATACCGGAGTGGTGGGCCTGTTAATAGGCGGCAGGCCGGGGCCGGTTGTGGCGCTTCGCGCGGATATGGACGCCTTGCCTGTCACCGAACGCGTGGATTTGCCGTTTGCCTCCAAGGTGCGCGCCGAATACAATGGGCAGGACGTCGGAGTGATGCATGCCTGTGGACACGATACGCATATCGCTATTCTCATGGGTGTTGCCGAGATTCTTTCTTCGATGAAAAATGACCTGAAGGGAAGCGTGAAGTTCATTTTCCAGCCGGCCGAAGAGGGTGCCCCGCAGGGCGAGGAAGGCGGCGCCAGACTCATGGTGGCCGAAGGAGTTCTGGAGAATCCGAAAGTGGATATTATTTTCGGATTGCATATTTGGGCGCTGCAACAAGTAGGCACGATCGGCTATCGCCCTGAAGGCGCTATGGCCGCCTCCGACGGCCTTCGAATCACGGTCAAAGGCAAGCAAACGCACGGCTCTACGCCCTGGACTGGCGTGGACCCGATTACAGTCTCGGCACAGATTATCATGGGGTTGCAAACTATCATCAGCCGGCAGACGGAGCTGACGGAAAACGCGGCGGTCATTACTATTGGGAGCATTCACGGCGGGGTGCGAAGCAATATTATACCCGACCAGGTCGAGATGCTCGGCACCGTCCGAACACTTAATACCGAGATGCAGGACAAGATTCACGAAAAGATTCGACTGACCGTTGCGAAGATTGCCGAAAGTGCCGGGGCGGTTGCTGACGTTAAAATTACCAAGAGTAATCCGGTGACATATAACGATCCTAAGTTGACGGCTATGATGCTCCCTTCATTGAAAGAAGCCGCCGGCGCCGAAAACGTCAAGCTCATCAAGGCGATCACGGGTGCGGAGGATTTCTCGTTTTATGAGCAACGGGTTCCCGGCTTGTTTTTCTTTTTAGGCGGAATGCCGAAAGGCAAAAAACCTGAAGATGCGGCGCCGCATCATTCGCCGGACTTCTGTATAGATGAAAGTGCATTAAAACTTGGCCTTAGAACGATGTCTTATCTGGTCATGGACTATATGGATTTATAAAAAGCAAAGGAGTATTCTTATGAAGTTTAATGGTATCAATCATTTAGCAATGGCGACCGGTGACATGGATGCAACGATCCGCTTCTGGCGCGATTTGCTCGGCATGCGACTGGTAGGTGGGCTGGGCGAGCCCGGCTTCCGGCACTATTTCTTCGAGATAAGCAAAACCGACCTGATAGCGTTCTTCGAGTGGCCCGGCGTCAAACCAATCGAGCACAAAGCGCACGGTAAGCCGGTCAAAGGGCCATTCGTGTTCGACCACGTTTCGTTCGGCGTTAATAGCCCTGACGAACTCTGGGAACTGAAAGACACGCTCGACGCCGCCGGTTTCAATTGTTCGGACGTTATCGACCATGGTTTCATACATTCGATATATGCTTTCGACCCGAACGGCATTCCAATCGAGTTTAGCTGGACCGTCGAAGGCAGGAACATCCACACCGAACCGGTAATGGGTGACATCGAGCCGACCGCCTTAGCCAAGGAAGGCCCTGAGCCACAGCCAGACCGCTGGCCGACAGTTAAGAATCCGACTCCACCGGCCCAACGAAGAATTTACACCGGAGCAGGAAGCGAACTCTTCCACGGCAAGAAACAGTAGGGCGAGACGAACCCAATCCTGCATTTTTTATGCTTTGTTGGTTAGTTTGATGTTGTCGAGGTAGAAGACGGTTTGCTTCGTGGCATTGCTGGAGAAACCGAACCATGTGAGCTGGTTGAATTTGGCGTTTCCGTTTTGCAATCTCTTGAACTCTTTCGGCGGCCCGCCGGGGAGAGTAACTGTCATGTCCCAAGTGTTTTTGCCGCCGTTGCCCAGGCCGGCGGTAATCTCGAAGTGCATCCACTGATCGATGGGCAGCTCCAGCAGCGTTTTTCCCGCGACTTTCAGCCGAATCCCGTCGAACCAGAGGCTTGGCCCTACGCCGTAGGGCGAAGTGCGCCAATCTCGCCATTCGTGATTGATCTGAACGTCTTTGCCGATGCGGATATCGAAGTCGCAGCGTGCCGTGCCGCTGCTGTAATTTGGCGCGTAAACGTAGTGCGGATTCCATGTATTTTGCAAACCGGCCGCATCGAGAATCTTTAGGCTTTTCTTACCGCCGGCGGCTGTCTCGTCGGTGACAACGATGGCGTCGCCCCTGTTCTCGACGTTGCATTGGGCGCTGCCAGGCTGCTGCCCGGTGGGAACCGCCTCGAAGTTATCGTTAATGGAAACGGGCGGCGGATCGGGCGCGATTTGAAGCTCCGGGAATCTCACGCTTACGGCCTTTCTTATCCAGCGGCGGTCGCCGTAAACTCCCGCTTTGGTATAATCGAACGGTTTGAAGCCGAGTTCGATGGCAGGGGAGTTCGGGTCCAGATGAAAGTCGTATCTGTCCGGATCGGCAAAAAGCGGGTCGACGATAATTGAGTTCTTGTCCCGACCCAATTCCTGCCATTGCTCGAACGACAAACCGGCGGGCTTAATTTCATCGCCGGCGGCGTTCCAGTAGCAGTTCTTGTCCATCTTAATATCGACTTTCGTCCACGGTCCGGCCAGCAGCGGGCCGGTTTTCCAGTAAACTATATTGTTCTCGAAGGTGAATGACAAATGTTCCTCGACGCGAGTGGCCTGGATTTGGTGCTGCTTGCTGAAAGCGAAAATGTTGTTGCGAATGATATTTTCTTTGCCGTAATGCTGGTGGAAGCCGCCGGTCTTGGTGTTGTAGACGAGATTGTTCTCCATAACAATTCCGGTGCTGCCCTCGTCGGTGTATAGTCCCCAGCCGCCGTAATCATAGGAATAGACATCGTGAAAGATGTTGTCGCTGACGACGGTTCCTTCGGACGGGCCGAGTGTGTAGATGCCGCCCATGTCACTGAGCACGCCCCAGCCGATATGATGCACGTTATTGAAGCGGATGATGTTGCG
>CAZHBL010000578.1:0-2240 GCA_964530105.1 uncultured Pirellulales bacterium
GCGAATCGGCGTTGCCACACTCTTGTCGTAGTCGTCTCGGCTTACGGTTTCCTTATCGGTAACCTGAAGTTTGATGAGATTTTTTGGAGGAATCTGCCTTTTCTTCATGTAATAGTCCGCAAGAGCAGTACTGTGTCGAGCCTTCTTGTTGGCCACTACCAGAATCTCTTCCGGTGTCAATGCCCAAGACGCAGCCGCAATTATAAGCATGAGAGTGACAAATATTAGAAGTGATTTTTCAAAAAACATGCTAGAGATTTTGCCGTTTGGGATTTTGGGATACGCGGAGTGGTACGAAAGGTTGATTTTCAAGGCAGGTAAGAACGAAAGGTTTCTATTTCTCGTTTGTGACTAGTTTATGTTCTTTCATAAGAGGAGCACTCGGCCAGCCGTATATTGTGGCGTAAATGTCCCCATCTGACTGAACGTGGCTAGTAGCACAATTCGTAGAGATAACCTTCCCAGGGTTTGAATGGTTGCTCAAAGATGCAGCCTGAACCCAGGTCTTTGCCTGTTCTCAAATCAATCAATCTTCGCACTGGTCTTTGAAACCTCAGACGAATTTTCACTTCCTCACCCGTTATCCCCTGAATCTTCCCTTTTTCCCCAAGGGTTTTCAGATCTCGCTGTTCGGAAGGATTTTTTACCAATGCCAGGTAATTCTTAGCCCCATTCTTCCAGAATAGGGTTTCAATCATGTTAGCCGTGATTCCATTTTCATACACGACAACCCGTGACTTGAGTCCGGATGATTCGAGGATCGCTGAAATGATATCACGCCATGCGTCGCCGTATACGGAAAAACGTTTCCCGGGATCCCAATACTCGATGGGAGAGAGATTCAGATAGATAGTTCGGCCTTTTCCGGTCTGCTTAGCTATGAGTACATATGGTTTAGCTGCGTTAGATGCCCTTTGAGTCTGAATTCCCTCGGAGGTTGGGAGTTTTTTGGTGCCCCGTTCGAACGCCACAATGTCCTTGTATCGGCAGGCGCCATCATAGAAACTCAGACGCTGCAGGAAAGGCTTTCGGTATTTTTCGCCATCAATTTCGGCGATTCCCAAGCCGTTCATATAACCGGCCGATTCATCTCTTTGGATACCAAAGAGATCATCAAGCACACCTTTTTTCCTCCCCTTACCATGTTCATCCAACACGCCACACAGATAATCAGCCACCAAAGTTCCGCCATTCTCGACAAAAGCCTTGAGAGTATCTGCCTCGTGATTGGACAGACAAACAGTCTTGGGAAGGATGACCACTTTAAACCTTCTCGTGAGATCGATTGTCCCTTCCTGGACATCTAAATAGCTAATGAAGTCGTATTGAAATCCGACGTCCTCTAACAACTTACACCAGGCTTTTCGAAGTACACCCTTTGATTGGTTCTCATCGTCTATTGAACCTTTGCGATTGATCCATGTTTTTCCGTGGACGGTGGCGTCCATGGCCCAACTCGCCTGAATACTATTCGCTATGATGAATGGTGCAATATCGTATCCCTTTTGCCGAAACCAACCATCCGGCCATGCAATCACGGCCTGGTTTCCGTGAATCATGTAGTACCAGAGAAGCCACGAATCTAGTTTTGGGTTCTTCGTTGAAAAAAAGGTATGCACTCGAGGCCGGCGGTCCGCGTTCCAGAAAGAACGAAGTATCTCGTCGGTACCGTGAATGTCATACGCCTCCATCCACTGGACGGCGCGGCTGAGCATGGCATAATCATAGCCCCCCCACGGCCCAGGTGCCTGACCCCCGACGAACCCTGCGGGGATCTTCGGGTCAAGGCTCTTGGTGTAACGGGTGAGCTCTGCAAGGACCGCAGCGAATTGGAAATCCATAAAGTGCCGAAAATCTATCCAGGGGGAAAGATTCCACTTGGAGAGGGGTGGTTTTGTAGCCCTTTTGCGCACCTGCTCAAATCCCTGCGGCACCACCTCGTTAAAGCCCCTGAAAGAGGTATCCCACGCGTTGTTCAGCCTGCCGATAGTATCATACTTGTTTCGCAGCCACTGCTGAAACCAGGCCAGCGATAGGGGATGGACGTCCACGTCACCGGGGTTGGTGAATTTCCCAAGGGAGATCTCGTCGTCGAATGCATAAGCGAGCACCAAGCCTTTTCTGGTGACCGCGACATTTTTCTGAAGGTGATTCTTTAAAGTGGCTACAGTTTTCGGGTCTGCCAGGCAGTGAGGTCGCACGACAAGACCACGTTTTCCCTCGACCGCCCTCGCATTATT
>CAZHBL010000578.1:2250-3680 GCA_964530105.1 uncultured Pirellulales bacterium
TACAGTATCCCTTTGCCCGTCGCGTGGTCCACATAGTAGGGAAGGTGATCGCTGAGGGATAACTCCACTGACTTTCTGGCCCCGGCCCCTCTGTCAATGTGAAACCCATGCAACCCCACTTTCTTGTACAGATCAATGTCACGGAGCACAGAGGTCTTGTACTGCCATACCAGCACTACGAATCGATTCCATTCCGGCCTTATCTCAATGCCGGGTATCGCCTTCAATGGCTCAAACCGTTGCAGTTGGGCCTTCGCAACCAAAGCATACAAGAAGACCGATAACATGCTTATAATAAATACAGACGTCCTAATCTTCCTGGATTTCATACTTTTGGAATGCTACTAGCCTATTTAACGATGGAAGCAAGAAGGAGCCCACACAAACCCCGTTGTGCTTCTCCATTTAAAATCTTGAAACCGTGATTGAAACTATAGATTTCGTAATCAGGGGAATGAAGGAGAGCCGGTTGCGAGGAAATGAATTGGAGTGGGCAGGGGACTCTTTCAAATCCCCCGCCCCTTCAAGGAATGCGCTGTATTCGCGAAGATTGATGGAAGGCTCAACGCGTGATATTTATTTGTATTTTATTGGCTTAACACTTTTTGTTGTCATTACGGGACGACATCGATCACTTTAAGGCCCTTGCTTGGCGCAGGGGGGATAATGTCTTCACCTGATGGTGAAAATTGATATTTTATTTGATAATTGTAGTCAGTCCAACCGGACCAATTTCGCTTTGGACGAAGGCTTCCTGATACTATTCCCCATTGGCCTAAAGTATCCTTGGCGACTACATAATACGCCTCTTGAGCCAGTAGGGATTTATTTGCATCTGCGCAACTAGTTGAAGAGGTGCCTTGACAGCCGGGGTCGTCAACCTTGTAAATGGGCTGGCTGTGATTCGTGCCGCTATTGTAAAAAACAGTATACGTAACATTGCTCTCAGGGTTGGCATCCCATCGTAAGCTTACGTCGTAAACGCCTTTACCCTTATCCGTAAGCGCATATCTGAAATTCCTGGGTGCGCGTGGAATAGTAAGCCAGTGGACAGAAGGCCCGCTCTCAACCCCTAGCGGATTTACGCTGGTTACCCTGTAAGCACAGACCTTGTATGGATAATCGCTATCAGCGCTATCACTCAAGTTTACACTCGGATCAGTAAGACTCGTTCCGGTGACAAGGTTACTGTTTATCTTTATCCAAGGGCCGCTCGGGTAGGCTCCTTTGAGCGCATAATCACCGGATTGATAAGCATATTCGTTTTCATTGCTAGTAGGCTTATATGGAATAGAGGGGTATTTAACCTTTGTGCATAGGGAGCGATATACGTTGTAGCCCCTGACGTCCGTGTCCCGAGGAATCCAGTGGACAGTGACATTGGAAACGCTCTTCACATCGACGTAGCCATCCCAGATAGCCTTGGGCAC
>CAZHBL010000579.1:0-3677 GCA_964530105.1 uncultured Pirellulales bacterium
AGTGGGAACAATTCCGAAATGGAAAAAAAGGTCCCTCTGCCAATTTTGTTAAAAAGTGTCGGTCGCAGATTTTGCAATTTCAAATAAAATGGGACCCCCTTTATGTCGTAAGGGTCCCATCCAGACCAGCCGTTTTCCTCAATCCAGGAATCAAGACGCGTGATTGCTTTGGATACGATTTCTATTGGGCGAATTTTCGTATCCGTGCTAGGTATTTTTCGACAATTTTCTTCCATACATTTATTTTCTGAGTAAAGGTTGGCACGTAATCACTGGCTCTAAACAGCTCAGGAGAAGCTTGATATTTCTCCCAAAATTTGCTCAATGAAAGGAATCGAACATTATTATCCGAGATGCATTTCTCAAGGAAGCGTTCGAGTTTTTCCTTCGCGTTTTTGTCCTCCTGAAAGAAGCTAAAAGTGTCATCAGTTCTGAGTAGGGAGTAACTGTGCATGAAAAGGTTCATAAATTTGATATCGTGTTTTTTGGCCGCATCCACGAAGGATAGCAAGTCGTCAAGGTTGCACCAATCAATGTCTGTCTTGATGAATGCCTTGTGGTACCTGATGTTAAATAAGATAAAGTCGAGCACTTTTTTGCGGTAAAAGCCTGTAACAGGCAATTCCACGGTTCCGTCTTTTTCAGCAATTCTGTTCCTGCTCCATGTTATTCTGCAATTATCGTGTTTGTAAAACATCGAGGAATCGATTGGGATATTATTTTTCTTGAGGGCTTGCAAGGTGTCCTGATTGATTCCGTAAGCACCCGCCCTGTGGCCAACGGGGTATTTTCCGAGCCATTCTTTTAGCAACTCTCTGCCATGATCGATAATATCAATTTGCTCTTGAAGGGAATACTGCCACATATGTTCGCGTCCATAGCACCAATACGGATGGGTGTGAAGTTGAACATCGTGGCCCATGGAATCAATATACTGGAGGACCTCACGGACGGCGTTTTTATTAAATCGGCAATATTCAAAGACGGACGCAAAGAAAACAGCCTTTACTTTAAGTTTTTCAAATATTTTCAGAAGGGGTTCAACAACACCAATTGTAAAAAGGGTCTGGTCATACTTGCCCTCAGCCAACGGAGTGTTCATATTCTCCAGATCCACAGTTAGCATTATCCAGAGCGGATCACGCATCTCGAGACGCCATTACAATGATATGGGACCTTCCTTTGGTCTTGAGGAACGTGCGACTTGTCCACTGGAAGATTTTGGTAAACGTGATGGATCTTAGAAGTTGATCGGATAGAAGGGCTGAAATTTTTATAGTTATTTTCAAAAGTTTTCCAAAGCCCCTCCTTTTTGTGGCTTTTAGCAGGACCTTTTTCATTGGAGACAATTTTGTACAATTGTATTCGTCTATTTCTTCAAGGAACCTGGATAGCTCTGAAAACCTCATTATCTGTCGCTCAAACTTATTATGCAGCTTGGCATAATTATAAGAAATGCTCGAAATACTGAATCCGGCGTTTTGTATCAGTTCGATTGCCTGCTCTCTCGTAAAATAACGTTTCCCGTCGTCAAGAGGGCTGGAAAAAAGCAACCACCCCCGTGGTGTTAGATGGGCAAAAATATTGTCTAAAGCCTTTTTACGGTCGTCGTTTTTCAGGTAATACACACACTCAAGGGCAATGATGCCGGCAAACTTGTCAGCATATGCAATATCTGGCAAGGTTTCGCATCTAAATTCAATTTGGCGATACTTTTTGCTGGCTCCCAAAACTGCATTTTGAGATATATCCATACCACACAATTTGTTGAGAGGATTCACAGTGGAAACGATGTGCGTGAAGTCACCCAATCCACAGCCTATGTCGAGAATATTTTGAGGCTCTTTTTTTTCAAGTAGATGTCTGATAAGGGAAACAGACAACATGTAGCGGTATCTTTGGCTGGCTCGCCATTGATGTCCCCACCCGTCATATCCAGAATCCGCTGATGAAAACATCTGTTCAAACCACTCTCTAGTGCCATATTCGTACATTTTATGATTTCCTTCATCTCCACACACTTAGAGACGAGAAAGTATGCGCTCTACATTGGCCTGCCATGTGTGATTGGCTTCGGCATCCAAGCGACCCTGTCTCCCCAACCGGTTTCGCATTGCCGGGTCTGCTGCGAGATCAGCTAAAGCGTGAGCAAAAGCTTCGATATTGCCTTGTGGTACGAGTAATCCATTAATGCCGTGTCGGATGCCGAAGCTTTGGTATCCTATGTCGGTAGCAACAACGGGGCAACCCATAGCAAGGTATTCGAGGTGTTTGATAGAAGAACCCCACGCGGGAATATCGCCAAAATTTAGATATGATACTAGAATGTCACAAGCTGCTAGGTAAGATGGCATGATCTCAAAGGGGATCATGCCTGTGAGCACTACCGAGCCAGAAAGTTTTTTATCCGATACATATTTTTCAAGTTCCGAGAGCAGTTCACTGTCACCCATAAGTATTAGACGTAAATTTTGAGCGATTCGCCTCGCTCTCTGGAATGCCTCAATCAATTGGTCTGTTGCGTGGTACCAAACAAATGTGGCGGCCATACCAATAAGGATCTCGTCGGATTGAATCCCGTAACGTTTACGGGTCTCCGCACCATCAATCTCTGGGCAAAAGCGCTTCACGTCAACGCTATTGGGGTTCACTAGAAGTTTCTTCGCATATTTAGAACCAGCATGGGTGATGATCCAGTCTCGAACGAGTGGGCTGACAACCGAAATAACATGAGCGAATTCATATTGCATCCGCTCGCGCCATTTGATGACAATATTTTTTTGAGTCTTGAGTTGTATCTCAGGAGTAAAAGATCCCATAGAACATGGGGTGTTGACTTCAACGACAAGAGGAATGCCAGTTATCTTCGCAACGATCGCGGGCATAAAGCCGTTCATATTATGGCGGATATAAATGAACTCAACCGAAAACTTCCTTGAACTCTGCCAGGTTGTCCAGAAAAGCCCTGTCAAAAACAGGAAATTTTTGATATGCCTACCTATGAAATAAAAAAATTTTCTTGTTTGTTGTCTCTTGAAGTTTAGACGGCTCGAAGAATCAGTATCTCTGGCTGTTTTTCTGGTCCCGTTATCGTCTTTGCGCCGCCTCATTAGATTTCTTAGGCCTCGAAAGGCCGGTGAATAATACGATACATGATTGGAACTAAGGCTAGGGACGCGCATGTCGGAAATGACATCAACAGAGTAGCCTTTTTCAACTAAGGCCTCGACAACACCAATAATGTGTGCAATATGGCCTCCTGTACGATTGTTGGCCCCTGCGAAATAGAATTCGTAGGGCAAGACATAGACAACTTTTTTTGACTTTTTGACCATAAGATCCCTTTACCTCTAATAATCGGCCAGCCTGTAATAATAATTTTCCAGGACCTGAACTTCTTTGGCGATGTCGTGATTCTGTTCCACGAATCTTCGCCCGCTTTGCCCCATTTTTCCCCACTGTTCTGGCTCATTGAGCAAGGTGTATAAATTGTCGCTCAGAGTCACGACATCGCGCTCAGGCGATAATAAGGCGCTCTCACCAGGGACAACGATATTTGGAATATCTGCGTGGACAGTAGATAGAACAGGCAGACCGCATGCCTGTGCTTCCAGGATCGTTGTGGGAGCACCCCCTTCACTATCACCGTTAGCGGCTGTGACGCTTGGGTGAATAAA
>CAZHBL010000580.1:0-3672 GCA_964530105.1 uncultured Pirellulales bacterium
GTCAAGAATGTTCCGAAGCAGCCCGATACCGTCGAGTTCAATTATTATAACGTCTTGATTGACCGCAAGACTTACGTGCCGATGAAGATGGAATTCTACGATAAGGACGACAAGCTCTACCGCGTCATCGAGTCGAAGAAGGTCGAGAAGATTCAGGACTTTTATACGGTCGTCCAATCGGTCGTTTCAAACCTCAAAACCGGCAGCAAAACGGAAATGGAATTCAACGATGTCAAATATAACATCAACCTCGGTGATATATTTACGGAACGATACCTGCAAAGACCGCCAAGGGAGGCTATGAGGTAAAACGGCTGTTTTTGAATACGAATTGACTTTTACCACAATGATTGATATAGAAAAAATCTTATCGATCTGTTTTTACACGTTAAAAAGGCAAAATATCTATACGCATAATAATTATTAGGATGGAAAGGAATATTATAAAATGATTTGTCAATCTCCTGATACTACCCCTGAAGCAGAAAAAGTGCAGATCGACTTGATTCGCAAATCAAGCATTTCCAGGAGAATGTCAATAGTCCGCTGCCTCTCTCAAACTGTTATCTATCTTTCACGAAGGTCTGTTCAACGTTCGAAACCATATTTGAGCAAACGGGAATTGGATATAGCTTTCGTTTCAAATCACTACGGACAAGAGCTTGCCGAACGCCTTCGCCTGTACCTGGAGCAAAAGCAGTCGTGAAAAAAAACGATATAATCTCTACAATAGATATGGTAATCGAATGCTTCGAGCAGCTTGGAATCGACTACTGTATAGGAGGCTCCATAGCAAGCTCTGCTTATGGAATTGCGCGGGCGACTATGGATGTTGATTTAATTGCTAAAATAGAAACAAAGCATGTTGATAATTTGGTGAAAGCTCTTGAAAAAAATTACTACATTGACGCCGGGATGATAACAAATGCGATTCAGGAAAAATCCTCATTTAATCTTATTCACCTTGAGACTATGATAAAAGTAGACGTTTTTATTTTGAGGGCCCAACCCTATGATTTAAAGGCGTTTGACAGACGTCAAACCGATACTTTGGACGAAGAAAGTGCACGTAAGTTTTATTTATCTTCGCCCGAGGACATTATACTAAGCAAGCTGCAATGGTATCATCTTGGCGGCAGATTGTCGCAGCAACAGTGGAAAGATGTTCTGGGTGTTTTGAAGGTTCAGGGTGACAGGCTGGATTTGAAATATCTCAAATACTGGGCTTCGAAACTGAATCTGTCTGACTTATTGAATGGTTCATTTAACGATGCTGGTATAACATAAAATATATAACAGGGAAAAGGTAAGAACTCAAATATAAGGGTAACAATGCCGAAGCTGTTGGTGGTTGACAAAAGTGTATTTCACAGTCTTTGTTGTTGTAAGGAAAAGCTGTGTGCATTTGTGAAGGATTATAATGTCATTTTACCGAATGCTCTGGCTATCGAATGTCTTATAAGTGAAAAACAAACCGCTGATAAGGACGATAAGAACCCAGTGAAATTGGTACAACAATTTGATGCAGCAATTAAGGCAGGTGCAAAATATGGGTATTCATCATACAAAATCTTTCAGACGGAGAAAAAGACTCTTCGCCCTGTAAAGTCAATCGTTGATGAGAATACTACCCAACAATTTAGAAATGGCAATCCTAATACCGAAATTAGTTTTGTGAAACAGGAAGCTAAATTTTGCAGAGAGTTATTTGAACCGATCATTCAGAACATATTGAAAATCTCAAGAATTTTATACGATAACCTATGTAAGCAAGACGATTTATCCGAGAAGTTACGTAAAAACACAAATAGAACGCGTCGATTTCAAAAATGGATACAAGATACAGATCAAAACATAAAGAACATTGTAAGTCGCCTCTTATCAAAACAGATTGGTTCTAACGCAGATGAGAGCTGGTTTACTTGGCAAATGACTCGCCTGTGGTTTGCGTATTGTATTGAATGGACTTTCAAAAAAAATCTGACCGGTTCTGCTGAAAAAAAAGATATATCTAATGACCTTTATGACTTAGAATACGTCACTTATCTCTCGCGAGCTGATGGTTTATTGACAAATGACAAAAAACTACAAGTACCATTGGCGAAGGCTGCGTTTCCGAAAAAGGAGGTGTTTGAAGTGGATACAACCTTGAATACTTCAAGAACAGTGCAACATGTTTTTACCGATATTGTAAACAAGATCCCACAGAGTTACAGAATTTAATAGCAGAATTGGAATTTTTAATTTAAGGGTGTTACAAAATGGTTTCTAAGCTGCTTTGGATTACAGGATTTTGCATTGTTTTTTCTTTAACAGCAGTGGTTGCGGCTTCGGATGAAAATGCAGATGCCAATGACTCGTTCTTTTCCAAACTGCCGATAGAAACACATGGCTTCTACGAAGTTAGAGGCGGGTATCGATTACAAGAGGACAAATATGAAAAAGACATGTCGATTATGGAAGGCCGCTTTCAATTCGATTTGTTCTCATACCACGAGTGGGGCGATATCAAAGTCAAGGGCGATGTGTTGGGCGACCTGGTGACCGAGGAAGGCGACTTTGACCTGCGCGAGGCGAACGTATTCACCCGGCCGACCGACTTTATGGACGTGAAGGTCGGAAGGCAGATTCTTACCTGGGGCACGGGAGACCTCATTTTTATCAACGACCTGTTTCCGAAGGACTGGCAGTCCTTCTTCATCGGCAGGGACACCGAGTATCTCAAGGCGCCGTCGGACGCGGCAAAGGTCAGCCTGTTCGGCGACTGGGCGAATCTTGACATTGCATATACGCCAAAGTTCGATCCCGACCGTTATATCAGCGGGCAGCGCATCTCGTATTGGAACTCGAATCTGGGCAGCACCGCCGGGCAGGATGCGATCGTCCATACCGACAAGCCGGACGAGTGGTTCAGGGATTCGGAAATAGCGGCCAGGCTGTATAAAAATATCGACAACTACGAGCTGGCTTTCTACGGTTACCGCGGCTACTGGAAAAGCCCCGGCGGGCAGAACGTCGCAATGAAAGCCATCTTCCCGGATCTGAACGTCTATGGTGCCAGCCTGCGCGGATCCGTCGGCAAAGGCATCGGCAATGCGGAGATCGGATATTACGAATCAGCCGACGACGAGAGCGGCAGGAATCCTCTGATAAACAACTCGGAAATGCGATACCTGGTCGGTTATACGCGCGAAATCGCAAAAGATTTCACGATGGGCCTGCAGTATTACATCGAACAGATGCTGGACTACGGCCCGTATAAGAGGAATCTGCCGCCGGGGCCGGCTCGCGACAGATACAGACACCTGACGACGCTGCGTTTGACCAGGCTGCTGATGAATCAGAATCTGCGATGTTCGCTGTTTACGTACTACTCACCCACCGATAAGGACGTGTATACGCGCCCGAACGTAAATTATAAGGTCAGCGACAACATGGCGGTAGAAGTCGGCAGCAATATATTCTTCGGTGACTACCCGAACACGTTCTTCGGCCAGTTCCGGGACAATACAAATATCTACGCGTCTCTACGCTACAGTTTCTAAGACGCTTCGGCATCCGCTTCGGCGCCGGATTCGTCCTGCTGCTCGGGCACGACGACAACGTTGATGGTGGCGGTCAGGTCGTCCCTGAATTTGAGTGTCACAGAGTGCGTTCCGATTTCCTTGATAT
>CAZHBL010000581.1:0-3661 GCA_964530105.1 uncultured Pirellulales bacterium
TGATATCCAGCGCCTGTCCCCACGCGCCGAACATCTCCCTGTGGGGGTAAGCCTCTATTTGCTTTTCCGTGACCTGGGCCAGAGCTGCAAGAAAAGCCTTGCCAAGAGGCGGTCCGCCCTGCGCGGAACATTTCTTTCCTGCGTGCCCGGAACCACCGACGAATTTAAAGTAATAGCTGGCCGCCGTTCCCCTTAATATTGCCGCGGCGATCTCTTCCTTGCCGAATCCTTCGGCGATCAGCCTGTTCTCATCCATCTCCATAAAAACGCCGCAGGTCGAGTCGATAATCGGGACCCTCTCGGCTTTCAGGGCGGCTTCCTGCAGAGTATTCTCCACGTTGAGGTTTACGATGTCCGCCATGTTTTCGAGGGTCTGTCCGGAACCGGCCTGGCAGCTATAATTCATCTTTGCTTCCTTAACCGTCCCGTCGGCGGCAAAACTCGTAAACTTCATGTCCTGGCCACCTACCTCGAAGATAGTATCAATCTCGGAATCGTAATGCTTAACGCCGAGGGCATGACAGGTTATCTCGTCGGTTATTCTGTCCGTAGTTTCAATGCCTTCTTCCTGTAAAGCCCTGACTTTTTCCTGGCTTACAAGAATTTTCTCATAGAGTTTTCTCGCCGAGCCGGTAGCTCCCACTCCCTTGACAACAACCTTATCCTTATGCCTGCTTAAATACTTTATAACCTCTTTCAGCGATTCCTCGGGATTGCCGTGTGTTTTGATATAAAGTTTGTCCAGAAGCTTTCCGGTCTTTATCTCGACCAGCGCCCCCTTGGTTGTAGTGCTGCCGCCGTCTATTCCCAGAACCACTTCCGTTCCCTTCTTTATTCTCCCAGCGAGTTTCTGGCTTTTCTCATGCACCTTCTCAAGTGATTCCGACAGAGCAGGCGAGTATTTTCTTTTTTCCCTGCTGTACACAGCAATTTTTTCGAGCTGCTCAAGATTAAAAACAAAGCTGTTATTCTCTTCGATCCCTTTTACCGCCGCACCTATCGCAGCGATGTTGTGGTAATGCTCAGGCCTGCTTATTGGGATCTCAAGGAACTCCTCAAGGTTTTTCCTGATAAGGTCATTGGCCAGAACGCCGCCGGTAGCTATGGCGCCGTCGGAATTCTCAGCAGCCCCGAACTGCATGGAGCCCAGAACGTCAATTTTAAAGTTCCTCGCCACCGTTCTGAAAAGGCCCGATAAATTATCCTCTCTTTTCGCGCCTTCGTTCTGCTTGTGAATCAAGTCGGATTGTATAACAACGCCGCACCTTGCCAAGAACTCGCTTGGCTCCGTCGATTTCTCAGCCTCCTGCTCGGCTCTGGAGAACATCTCCTCGAGCCTAGCCTGCAGCTTCGCCCTGTTTCTTATCCTGATGTTTTCCTTCCCTTGTTTGTCGCTCGCTGAGGAGGTATTTTCCAATTCAGGATTTGGTATAAGGCCCTCGAAAAGTCTCCGGCATTGCTTTTCGATAAGTGTGCCGGAGCCGCCTCCGCATTTTGTGCCGGTTCGCCATTCCTGAATGATCTCCTTGCCGTTTATTCTGCTCAGGTTAAAGAAATAGGAATCTTTCGCCCCCATGTGGAAAATGTATTTTGCCTTCGGACACATCACAGCGGCGCCCTTGGGAATCGCCACGCTGTCGTATACATACGTAACTCCCGGCATGACATTCGGAAAAGTTTCCGCCCCACTTCCCGTAAACGCTGTGTTCCTGATTTTATCTTTACCGGCTTTCTCCTTTACATCTCGCCACGCTTCCTTGACAGCTCCGATAGGATTGGCGAAGTGCATTATCGGCTTCGGCGAGTATATGACCGCTCCGTCTCTATCGAGAACCACGTAGTGTACGAAACTGCTTCCGACATCGAAGCCTGCGAAAAGTTGTGCATCTGCTTTTGTATTCTTCATCCTGCTTGGCCCTGCATCCATAGGTTTACAATATCCTGCATTTTTTTTGTTAATCTTTAATAATACAACTCTATTCTCTATTGGTACAAAAAGTTTATTATAGCTTCTTATGCAAAATATTCAAGTAGCTAGGTTAAATTTGACGGCCGCCGCGTATTTCCGCACATTCTTATACTCCAAGCACAAACCTATCACATCAATGTGGATAGACTGTTAAATGTGGCTAAATTTGTTGTTAAAATCGATAGTCCCATATTATTCTATAACCGCTCACGTAAATTTTCTTAAACACCCCACATAAAATACAACAGGTTTTACACAAGAACAAACCTGCTTTTTACCGCTCTAATTTCCTGCCATACATAAGCTTAGGATTCACAGCCGGGCTTAATCAAACAATTTCACCTGCTATATGACTACTAATACTAATTTTAATTTAGTAATAATTATTACTCATATATCTAAAACCAACCTGTAAGTTAATATTGGATTTTGTGTTCCTGCCATTCTTTCAATCACAGGTGATAAACATAAAACCATCTTGCTATTTACTTTTACTTTTAGTATTTTGACGTGTTATGATTTCCCAGCATTTACAATCCGGCAATAAGTATAAGGGTATGGTGTTATCCCGCCTGCAGTCTTTTCTTGCTCCTCGTGCTTATAGCGTCATAATGCTGGCGGCATTGTTCTGCTCACTGACGGTTAAGTTATTCCACTCGTGGCGTTACGACCTGCTCGACGAATATCCTGGTTGGATAATGGCCGACCTTTCCGTACTGATAGCAATAGAAGTCATCCTGTCGCTGGTTTGTTACCGCTGGCCCAGGAAGCCTGTCGTCCGGTCTGCTACAATTATCGCCGCCGTTGTGTGCACCTGGTCGGTGATGAATGCCGGCTGGCTTATCAGGACGGGAACGCAGATTCTGCCGAGAGTCCTCTTGCCTCTCGTTCGTGCTCCGATTAATTCGCTCTGCATTATCGGCGTTAATCTCACAGAGATGCCTACGGCTGCGGTTATTCTGTTTGTACCCAGTGCTGTTGCCCTTACCTTTTTCTTTATTGTTTTGGCCAGGCCAAGGCTGCCTGTTTACGACCGCAAGCGTTTTATCGCGAGAATTATTTTTTGCCTTACCATTGTTATAACGGCAGTTGTAGCTCGCCCTGTGTTTGCAAGGCATGGCTCGTCCCAGATTGGCTCTGTGGGCCTTCGTTATAATTCTCAATTGAGAGCTGTAATGAGCCTGGTTTTATCAGACTACAGAAGGCAACCCGATCCGAAACGAAAGATACCAACTTTCGACCTTTTGAACGTTAAGTTGAAAAAGCAAAACGTAAAGCAAAATATCTTACTGGTTATTCTCGAAGGCGTTCAATACAAGTACACGTCGCTTGCGAACGAGAAAAGCAATCTAACACCGTATCTTGCGTCATTTGCCGAACAAGGCATTGAATTCTCCAACGCCCGCTCAACACTGACTCATACTACAAAGGCACTTTTCGCACTTTTGACCGGCCGATTTGCATCTGCTTCTCAGGATATAGCTGAGGCGGTTCCGGCTGCCAATCCCTATGCCAGCATAGCTACGATTCTCGGGAGTCAGCTTGGCTATAGAACGGCCTTTTTCCAGTCGGCGATGGGCAGCTTCGAATCACGGCCCGGGCTTGTGTATAACCTCGGCTACGGCGATTTTTGGGCCAGGGAAGATTCGGATGATCCAAACAGCTTTCTTGGCTATCTTGCCTGCGATGAGT
>CAZHBL010000582.1:0-3644 GCA_964530105.1 uncultured Pirellulales bacterium
TTTTTCCCGCCTACTACAGCTCAACCTGCGGCGGCCATACCGAGAACAGCAAAAACGTATTCGGCGATTCCTTCGAAACGCTCATCGGCGTGCCCTGCCCATATTGTCAGGATGTGGCCAAGCCCAGGTTCTTCTTCTGGCCTATGATTCAATTTGACGAGGCTGATATTACAGCCCGTTTGCTGCAAAGATATTCACAACTCAAGCAGCTCGGAGAAATAACAAACATAATCGTCTCCGGTCAAACCGATTACGGAGAATTTACTCGATTGACAAAATTAGAACTCCTCGGCTCGACAGGCAAAAGCGATTTTCTCAGGGCCGAAGACTTTCGTCTGGCAATCGACCCGACAGGCCGAAAATTGAGAAGCACAATTTGCCAAATCATAAAATTGTCCGACAAATGGGCGTTTTTCTCAGGCAGAGGCTGGGGGCACGGCGTAGGAATGTGCCAATGCGGCGCACAGGGCATGGCAAGAGAAGGTAAAAACACCAAGCAGATACTTTCATATTATTACCCGGGCTCCAAGATCAAAAGCATTTATTAAAACCTCGAAATGTGGAATATTTGCATTAAAAAAGGTAATATACGAAACTAATAGCATAAATAAATGCAAAGGTTGAAATTCGATACCCGAATTCTAAAAATAGATAATCTTATGTTCTCAGTTTATATTTACATAGCAAATGGCTGACTTTGAAGTTCTCCATCAGGATTCAAGCTCAGCAGCCAGGCTCGGTTTGTTACATACCGCCCACGGGAAGGTTGAAACTCCCGTCTTTATGCCGGTCGGCACAGCCGGGGCGGTAAAAGGAATCACTCCCCAGCAACTCAAAGAAACAGGCGCCGGTATAATTCTGGGTAATACCTACCATTTGCTGCTCAGGCCCGGAATTGAGACGATTGAAAAGCTCGGCGGACTTCATAAATTCATGGCATGGGACAGGCCTATACTGACTGACAGTGGCGGATATCAGGTGTTCTCCCTGAGTCCGCTGACTAAAATCGATGACGACGGCGTTGAATTTGCCAGCCATGTGGATGGGGCAAAAATATATCTGAATGCTGAAAGCGCAACAGAAATCCAAAATCGATTAGCTGCCGACATAATCATGTGCTTCGACCAATGCGCACCATTCGGCGCCGATCCCCTGCAGCTTGAGAAAGCCGTCGATAGAACCATCCTTTGGGCAAAACGCTGCAAAAAGGCGCATAATAGACCGAATCAGATGCTCTTTGCCATTGTCCAGGGTGGAATAAATCCTGATTTGCGAACATACTGTGCCAAAGAACTTGTCAAAACAGGTTTCGACGGGTACGCCGTCGGCGGATTAAGCGTGGGCGAAGGGCATGATGATATGATAAAAACGGTAAGCCATACAACGCCGCTTTTACCAAAAGACAAACCCCGTTACCTGATGGGTGTCGGCACGCCGGCGGATATTATCGCCGCTGTCTTGGCCGGCATTGATATGTTCGATTGTGTCCTGCCAACAAGAAACGGGCGAAACGCCTTTGCTTTTACTGAAAATGGCCCTTTACGGCTGAGAAACAACGCGCATATCGACGATACCAGGCCAATCGAAGCCGGCTGCGATTGTTATTGCTGTAGAAATTTCAGCCGGGGTACATTGAGACATTTTTTTAATTCGGGAGAAATGCTCGGACCGATATTGGTATCTGTGCATAACCTGACATTTTACCAGAAGCTTATGGCTAAAATAAGGCAGGCTATACAAAATAATAACCTGGCCGATTTGGTAAAAGAATTGATTATTAACAATTGATTATTGGTTATTGAAAAAAGATAAAAAGTGGTTACAATTGCTGGTTTAGCCGGCGGTTATTCCACGGCTTATCTTAAGACGGAATATGACATACGAAATTATGAAGGGAAGATAAAATGAACAATATATGGATATTAGCCCAAACAGACAGCAACGATGCTTCATCGGGCATTTCTTCTGAGCCGATAAGTTCGGATGAGCAGACGACAACGACCGCACAATCCGATCCCAACGCGCCGACCGGGACTCAGAAGCGAAATCCTTTCGGGGGCTCTCAATTAATCTTTCTCGCTTTGATGTTCGTTCTTATGTACATGATCCTGTTTAGAGGACCTCGCAAGAAACAACAGCAACATAAACAAATGGTACAATCGTTGTCAAAAAACGATAGAATCCAGACAATTGGCGGGATTATCGGAACCGTTGTCGATATTAAGGAAGATGAGATTACGCTGAAAATAGACGAGTCTAATAATACGAAAATAAAGATTCTCCGTTCAGCAATCGGTAAAAATATGTCGAAAGATAAGAATTAGTCGTTAGCACTTAGCCGGCTATTTCACAGCCGTTAAAGCGATACGCATTACGATATTTGAGGGAAGTTATGAGTAAGAATCTGACGCCGAAAATTGTTTTAATTATTGTTTTAGTGATAGTTGCAGCCTGGACTTTATATCCACCGAATAAGACCTTAAAGCCCGGAATAGACCTGGCCGGCGGGACAAGCCTTATTTATGAAATTGATACCCATGGTCTCAAAGAAGCAGAAAAGAAAGATTTATCGCAGAAATTAATAACTGTTTTACGAAGGCGAATAGACCCTGCGAATATCCAAAACCTTATATGGCGACCCCAGGGCAGCACCCGCTTCGAGATACAAATGCCCTTAGCAAGCGCAGAAGCACGCCAAAAACGCCAGAACTACGAGAAGGCCGAGACAGACCTGCTCGATAAAAATGTCAGCGCCGCTAAAATCATACGTTCGCTCAAAAAGCCCGCTGAAGAGCGAGCCGAACTCTTTAAGGAATTCGCACAGGAAGACCCGAACAGACTGGCAATTCTCAACACTCTTGCCTCAGCGAATGACGAGCGTCAGGAGTTGAAAGACAAAAGGGATACCCTCTACAGCGACCGAGAAGCTACAGAAGCGAAAATGTCATCGGCCGGACTCGACCTCGATAAAATCAACGAAAATGTAAGTAATTGGGCCAGGTTAAACGATCAGGAACTCTCCAAATCGATAAGAGAATTCACCGACGTCAACGATAATCGCGACCTGATTACGGGATATGTTAAGAACTACGCCGAGTGGTCCGGAGTTTCAGATCAGTTTCTGGAGAAAAACACCGAGTACATAGAGGCAAGAAAAGCTATCGATTTATTAAACCTGACTAAAGAACAGTTAGATTTCTGTCTTGAGCTGCCTGAAAAATCGTCGAAACGCATAGAACAGATCGAAAAGCTCAAAACACATTTCCCTGATCGGGTAGATGGAATTAACAGGATAATCACAGCATTCGACGAGTACCGCCCTTTCAGAGGCAGACTGGACGATCCCAAGGATTTGCAGCGAATGCTTAAAGGCGCCGGAATACTGGAGTTTAGAATACTCCCCACACAGGGACACCCTGAAGTTGACATGGACCAGATGGCCAACTACGTCGAGAGACTCAAGAAAATGGGACCGAGATCCGCCTCAGACACCCAGTACGTATGGTGTGAAATAGAGAATTTCGAAGAATGGAGGGTGGCCGACAGGGAAGGCCGACCTTCAATTACCGAGGCATTTGGCGACAAATACTATGTCCTTGCCAGCAATAAAATCGACGAATCAATGCTGCATAGCCTCAGCAAGA
>CAZHBL010000583.1:0-3633 GCA_964530105.1 uncultured Pirellulales bacterium
ATGATGTTCGCCGTATTCGCCGGCGGTCGGCAGCAGCTCGTCGAGCGAGATAAAGACCATAATTCCCGCCACTGCTGCAAAGATAATACCGAATACGATCTCGTTAATGAATGAAGAAAGAATCGCATAGCCAACCAACGCCCCGACCGGTTCGGCTAATCCGGAGAGAAACGAATAAACAAAAGCCTTGTTTCTGCTGCCCGTTGCATAGAATATGGGGATTGAAACTGCAATGCCCTCGGGAACATTATGTATCGCTATGGCAACGGCAATCGCGATACCGAGTTTCGGATCTTTCAGGGCGCTGATAAAAGTCGCGAGACCTTCCGGGAAATTGTGGATGGCAATTGCCAACGCCGTGAATAGGCCCATCCGGTAAAGCTTCTTGAATTTGGCCGCCTTTTCCGGAAGGTCCATCTCCTCGACCCTGTGAACTTCGTGAGGATTTTCGAACGAGGGCACCAGCTTGTCGATAATGGCGATAAAAACAATTCCGGCAAAGAAGGCCAGAACGGTTACCCAATACCCACCTGCCGGGCCGAATTCGGCGACGAGAGATTCTTTTGCCTTGGGAAATATCTCGACAAACG
Source organism: uncultured Pirellulales bacterium (assembly GCA_964530105.1). GTDB lineage: Bacteria > Planctomycetota > Phycisphaerae > Sedimentisphaerales > Anaerobacaceae > JAFGPJ01. Next base: position 591 of record CAZHBL010000583.1, read on the forward strand.
AGACATAAATCATCACACCGGCGGAAAAGCCGAGGGCTACGGAAAGAAACCTGGTGTTTGTACGCCTGGCGAAAAACGCCAAAACGCTGCCGAATCCGGTTGACAGACCCGCAAATAAAGTTAATCCGAATGCGAACAATACGTCATGAAGTTCCATCTTCTTATCGACTTACTTCCGATTCCAGCAGCGTTTTCCATTTGTTGATATGGCCATCTTCATCGGCCTGATCTTTTTCGATTATCTTGCGTGTATCTTCGTCCCAGTCAATGGTCTCAAGAAGCTCGGCATAATGCTGTACCGCTTTAGATTCGACCCATATTCCTGTTTTGAGAATTGCCTTTCTGCCTAACAGTCGGGAACCAAAACCGAATGCAAAACCTGCAAACCAGAAAGCCAATCTGGTGACGCTGGGCTTAAAGCCGAATTCATAAAGCTTGACCTGAAAATCCTGGTAATGAGTCATCTCATTGCACATCGCCGCTATCAACTGACGATTTAATTGGCAATTTTCACTTGTGATTTGAAACCTGTAGATAGTTATGGCCATAAGCTCAAGCGTATGCAGCGTGAGCAGCCCCTTTTTGATGGCCTTAAGTCTTGGTGGTTCCATGTCCCGGCCTCTCATTTTGAAATCATCATGATTCATCTGGGGCCTTACGATTGAGATGTCATAGGATGTTCGGCCTTTTGTGTCTTGGTCGGACATTTTGAGTTACTCCTGATTTCATTGATAAATATCGTACATCGACTCTGCGAGAAGTCTTCGCCACTGCCGGCCGTCGTTTTCGATAAGAGCGTCGGCTTCCGCGAAACTCTCGCTGCCGGCTGGATAAATAAAAGGCGCCGACTCACACTGTTCGCAGGCCCGCAATAGCGGCGTCAAAAGCTGCCAGGAAATTTCGATGTCATCCTGTCGCGTAAAAAGCGTCTGGTCCCCAACCATACAATCGAGAAGCAGTCTCTGATAAGCCTCGGGCAGGTCAACTAAGAAGACGCTTTTGTAACTGAAGTTCATATTAAGAGTGCTCATACAAATTTTCGAGCCGGGTCTTTTCGCCTGAAAACTCAGCGATATTCCCTCCTCCGGCTGGATTTTAAGCACGAGGACATTTGAAGGCAGCTCTTCAAGACCGATTGAAGAAAACATCGAATAGGGCAGCTTCTTGAAAGTAATCGCGATCTCCGTATCTTTTACCGCCAGTCTCTTGCCGGTTCGAAGATAAAAAGGAATTCCCTGCCATCTCCAGTTGTCAATGTGCAGTTTGGCCGCGATAAATGTTTCCGTTTTTGAATCCGGGTTGACTCCGTCTTCGTCCAGATAGCCTTTGACTTCTTTGCCAAGGATTGAGCCGGGGCCATATTGTCCTTGCACCCAAAATTCGTTTATTCTCTCAACATCGAACGGCCGGATCGACCGCAGCAGTCTGACTTTCTCGTCACGAATTCGGTCCGCCTCGAAGGATATAGGCGGTTCCATCGCTACTAAAGTGACCATCTGAAGCATATGGCTCTGGAACATGTCACGAATTGCGCCAGAAGTATCGTAGTATCCGGCTCTATGTTCTACTCCAACTGTTTCGGCAATTGTGATTTGGACGTTGTCGATGTAATTTCTGTTCCAGACCGGCTCGAAGATTGCATTGGCGAACCGCAGCATCAGGATATTCTGTACGGTTTCCTTGCCGAGATAATGGTCGATTCGATATATCTGAGACTCTTTGAAGCAGCGGCTTATGCAATTGTTTAAGTCCACTGCGCTTTGAAGGTCCCTGCCAAAAGGTTTTTCGACTACCAACTTAACCTGTTTTTCCACATCGGATTCTTTTGTGTAGGCCAGGCCCGCAGAGCCGAGATGCTCGACAATTGTGGTATACAGGAAAGGAGGAACCGCAAGGTAAAGCACGAGATTTCCATCGACATCGTGTTTTTTGTTTAACACTGTGACTCTCGAAGCGATACGTTCGTACAAGCTCGCATCGTCATAGTCGCCGTCTATGTAATACATCCTGCTTACGAAATCATCTAATTGTTTCGAGGATAAAAAATCGGAGCTGTCCCGTAAAGACTCTTCGGTCTTGCTGCGGAAATCTTCATCTGAGAATTTTTTCCGGCCGCATCCCAAAAGATAAAATCTGTCGCTCAGCAGGTTCTCTGTAAAGAGTTTGAACATGCTGACCAGCAGCTTTCTGTTAGTCAGGTCGCCGGATGCCCCGAAGACAACGAATGCGCTGGGTCCGGCAGGGGTTTCTGCACAAAAACCATCTCCATTTTGTACCGAAGGTTTGATTTCCTTCATAACAATTGCCTTGTTATTGTACGGTGTCAAGCTGCGGAAACCGCGGGTATGCGGCAGCGGTTAATCTTCGATCGGTTCGAATTCGTCTTTACCAACGCCGCAATCCGGACAAACCCAGTCATCCGGCAAGTCCTCGAAAGCAGTGCCTGCTTCGATGTCACTTTCAGGGTCGCCGACTGCCGGATCGTAAATGTAGCCGCACATAAGACACTTGTACTTTTTCATGTTGTTAGCTCCTTTTTTTGATTTTTTTCTACGATTCCATGCCTGACATCCACGTTTTGCTGAGCCGATTGGGCTACCCATTTTCTTTCAATGACTGGTCAAGGGTGACAATGTGTTTCATTTCTTCTTTAATTATGTCGTCAATCTTTTCCTTGTCGGCTTCGGCGGGGACAAATTCCTTCAGGCCGTGGTAGAATACAATCGAGTCTTTTTCCTTTTCTACCGCTCTTCGTAGAATATCCGTCCTGCTTTGTCTGCCGCGCAGCTCCTCGGCCGGCTCCGATCTTATTCCGAATACGGCCAGGCCCGCCATCACTCTCGCATCGGGCAGTAAATCATCAGGTTCCGGAGTGTTTTGTTGCCGGTCTTTTTCCGAAAGCTGCTTCCCGTCAGGTAAATCCACATCGTAATAAAAGCCAGTGTCAACGGTTGGGCCAATACCAAATTTTGTTCCGGGGTAATAAAATTCAATGGCTTCGGCCATTAAATGCGCCGATGAATGCCAGAATGTTTCTTTTCCT
>CAZHBL010000584.1:0-3625 GCA_964530105.1 uncultured Pirellulales bacterium
TTTGCGTAATTCTCCCCTATAAATCACACCGCAATTCTTGTGCCGAACAGGATTGACTGGAAGGTCATTTTCCATTTTTTCCATGGTGATATCCCAGAAAAACCATGATATCTATCAAGACAAATTCATCCATTCTAAGAACTCAGAGTGTCTTCCGGCACAAAACCTTGCATCTTCCAAATTCAGGAACAGCACTGTACTCTACTTGCTAAAGCTCTGATTTGACCATTGCCAAACCGAATACTCATCCGGCAATACTTCCCTGTTGGCCGACAAAGCGGATGACCACCGATGTTTTATCCCTGGTCAGTTCGGCCGGAATGTCATACTCGACTTCGAAGAACTCACCTGGGCGGTTATCATCAAGTTTCTGGGTGGCGATTTGCCTGCCATCTACGAGGATATCGAACGAGCGTCCGCCGTCACTACCCCAGTAAGTGCACCACAATTTCACGGGAATATTCGTCAGAATCTTCATGCGGTACTCGAACCAACCACCTGGTGCGGCATCCCGCCAGTTCCGCCCATTCAGATCGCCCGAGCGGATTGCATGGCCTTTCATCTCATGAGACTGCTCTGATTCCGCAACTCCGATGTCAACCGAATCAATCTTGAGCTTGTTGAGAACAGCTACGCGCGCAGCTTCTCTGGCCTTTGCCTGCTGTCTGGCTTTACGTTCAAGTTCGAGCTGTCGAAAGCCGGCCTCATCCGTTAATCGCCAATAGATAGCATACTTCTGGTTCCAAAGCCGATGATACGGCACAAGCGTCACGTCGTTGGGGCGTCCGACATGAATCGTGCGGAACGTCAGCGGCATGCCTTCCACCGGGTTGATCCATGAGGCTGGATCTCGCTCGGCTGTAACTATCTCCGGCGCCTCGGCAAGATGATCTTCGGGAAAGCTGAACCAGTTCTTCGTAGTGTAGACCATCTCTTGCGGGACATCGGCCTGGCCCAACTGACCGGCCAAGACCATAGGTCCATACATGACCGCTGCAATATTCGCATCGTCCGGCATGGGGCACAGCCATAAACTCATGGGCATGGTCATTTCGATCCTGTCGCCATCGTTCCAGGTACGGCGGATCGACAGGAACGATACAGGCTGGGCCGTGACCGGCTGCCTCTCGCCGTTGATCTTAAGCGTAACGCCGCTGCCGGCCCAGTACGGCACACGAAGACGCAGATCGAATTCGGTTGGTTTGGATGCCTTGACTGTAAGCGTGGTAGTCTCACCTTCGGGAAAGTCGGTCTCCTGGCGGATAGCAACACCCTGCTCCTTCCAGTCCAGCTCGCTGGCGATGAACAGGTTGACCCAAAGCTTATCTCCGTTATGAAAGTAGATTGAATCGCCATACTTGGCGTGGTTTTCCATGCCGGTTCCCGTACAGCACCAAAACGAGTCCCGCGGCGTATTAAAATATTTCCAACAGCCGGGGGCCATGGTGACAAAATACATCATCATCCCCGTCTGCGGGTCCTGGGTCGCTAAAATTGAGTTGATAAGATTGCGCTCGTAGTAATCGAAATACTCGGCGCGGGGCTGCCAAGCGAACAGGTGACGTGTCAGCTTGAGCATATTGTATGTACAGCAGTTTTCCTGTGTTTTGCCTCCGATCTGGTCAGCCAGGTGATACGGGGGGCTTTTCCAATGTTCGTCCACAGAGGTGCCACCGGTACAGTAGGTCCGCCCGTGAACGACACAGTTCCAGAAGAACTCGGCGATGTACCGGTCGACAGGCTCATCCGCCAGTTCGTACTGCCGGGCAGTACCAATCATGTTTGGAATAAACGAGTTAACGTGCTGGCCTGTCAGTTCATCCCTGTGCAGAACCAATGGATTGTTGTACGCATCGGCGTTGAATCGCTCTGCCAGTTCAAGCCATTGCCTATCTCCCGTGATTCCATAAAGGTTCGCAAGCGTCTCATTCATGCCGCCCTGCTCAGTACGGTCGAGCATCTCCTGCATCGCGCTGTGGTCGAGCGGGTTGAGACGTCCCCTGGCCCATGAAGCCATGCCTTCGGCCACTTTTAGAGCCTGATCATTGCCGCAGTAGACAGACATATCTATCAGGCCGGCGAAGATCTTATGAAGGGTATACCACGGGGCCCACACAGGCTTCAGGGCAATTACTCGGTCGATCTGTTCTTCCGGATAGGCGCTTAGATAGCCTGTGCCGATCGCCTTCTGGCATTTGGCTAATTCGGCAACGATTGCATCGGCTTTGGCTTTAAGTTTCTCATCAGAAGTACCGGCATACATCAGTGCGCAGGCCGAAAGGTAATGGCCCATCGTATGTCCGCGCACCTCAGTCTTCTCCCAGCCGCCCATCGGCTCTCCAGGCGTTTCCAGTCCAGCGGTTTTGCGGAAATACCAGAGCAGCCGGTCCGATTCCAGCTCGTGCAGGTATTTCTGAGTTCTGAGCATCGCATCCCGGAACGGCCCGTCCAGAAGACGCACGTCACGCAGGTCGAACGGCACGGCCTGCAATTCGACCGCTTCTCGTCCGCTCGGCCATACCGCCGCATGGACAAACACGCTATTGAAACTTAATAAAAGTGCTGCCGAAACAAACCATATTTTGTACTGTTTACACATGATATTGTTCTCCACGAAAAAACATGTCGATCACCAGTTTTATGGCGAATAACAGCGAAAGCAAAATCGGCCCGGTTTTATTTGCCAGTCACGATTAAGTCTCTTTGGTTCCAGTTTTTTTATCTTTAATAATCCTGAGCATTTCATTGCCGCCCCGCTGGAATTCGTACGGGACGCGCTCGATAGACACCGTGAATCCATCCTCTTTAAGGCAGGAAACAATCGGTTGAACATGCAGCGACGGTCTCAGATCAAGATCAATAAGTGGAAATATCCGCACATCGTATGCAATTCGACAGAGTTGCAGGATTGATTTACGATGAAATTCCAGAGACAACCGATCCGAATACAGGAAAAGAAAGTGTGAGCACAAAGCAGTGTCAAAAGCTCCATCATCGAACGGCAGAGTCGAAAGCTCGGCAACGATATATCGCCCCTGCTCTTTTCCCTCTTCATAATCATCCAAGAATTTCCGCATCGCCGCCAGGCGTATATTGCGAAGCTCCTTTATCGAACCAATCGAGGACCACATAAAATTGCCCATATTTTTCCTCGTTTGTTCGATTATTTTCACGCTCGCGTGTTTGATTTGTGCTTTCAACTGCTGTTTGGTGAAGCGATAGATTGGATCGCATGATATCACGCGGCGGCTGCTCTGATGCATCTCGGCATTGAAACTGGCAGGTCCATCGGCACACCCAAGGATAGTCCCGTTTAAATCCTCGCTGTTGAGATTAAACATGCGGACATATTCATCGAAAGACCTCCCCCATGGAAGTATCCGTTTTAATTCATATCGCATGGTTTTTTCATGTTCAATGGCTTCAAGCCGGCACTCAGGCCCTGCTTTTGCCGCCGGAGACGTTGATGACGGTACCGTGGATATAGCTTGCTCGGTCGGAGGCCAGGAAACATACGGTGTTGGCCACCTCGCTGAGCTTGCCGCTTCTTCCCAACGGGATGGAGATCTTCTCATATTTTTTGCGGAACTGCTCAATAGTAATTCCTCGTGTATAGGCGACGGCA
>CAZHBL010000585.1:0-3623 GCA_964530105.1 uncultured Pirellulales bacterium
TGGCCGCTCGCAGGTCGGTCAGATTAAGACAGGCCATAGTAAAATCCGGAATTTCAATAGGATTTGTTATCCTCCGCAGCGCGTACTGACCGGGCGGCAGAGGCCTGTCATAAGGTATTTTGGTCTCTTTCGTGGGGGTTCTGCAGCAACATGTCAAAGCGACAACAAGTAACAATACCGAAAGCAAAATCCGTTTCTTCATTCTAATCTCCAAAAACTCGATTTTATTCGTAGTTCATAGTCCACAAGCAATGAACTATGAAGTCGAAGCATTTTACAAGATTTGAGAGCGGTTTCCAATGAAATTTAACGCTTTTGCGAAGTACAGACGACATATATGTTACGCCGGGATATTATTCTTGACGTGAGGGCTGACGGTTTGGTATAAATAAAGTGGCTGAAGACTGAGGATTTTCAGTCTTTCAGCGGGCGAAATATCTATTTGGTTATTTCAGATTTCGACTATTTAATCACAGTAGTTCTTATCAGGCCTTTTGAAGGAAGGTGGTAGTGTCAAGTCGTAATAATTTATCCTGAGCAAATACGGATAACAATATAGGGAGTGTGTGGATTGTCATCGGTCGTTTTGTATTTCTTTTTTTCGTAGGAGGATAGCTATGTGTGAAAAACTAATTCCTGGTCTATATAACGTTTCCATGCAAAATCCATGATTATGGATTGATGAATTTCGCAGGTATGTCATCATGCGAATGTTTATGTCTCCAAAAAGTGTTTTAACTTGAAGTTTTTCACCAGGAACAGATTACAAATATTGGCAAAATAAAAGGAGGATACAAAATGTTTTACCAATCGTCTAAACAAGTTTTACTCGGTATTTTTGTTGTATTGTTGTTAATGACAATGCCAGTCTATGCTGTAAAAAACTATAAAATCTCCAGCTACGGAGGCGGACATCAGGTCTGGTTCGAAGCCGAGGACTTTGATGAACGTAATCCCGATACCGAACAGTATTACCCGGTTGTTGATGCGGATGATGCGTACGGTCAGGCAATAACCCGGTCGGGTGACGCAGGTGGAATGATTCGCTGGACATTCAGTATCAGCAAGGCAGGCGGCAGGGCCGGAACCTGGTATTTCTGGGCACGACTGATCGATCCGGGCAATACGTCGGATTATATGCTTGTGGAGGGAGACCCGGGTGATCCGACGATTCCAACCGGCCCCCCCTTCCCAGGAGGCAGCGGCTCATCGGTCTTCGATGATGCCGATGACCGGGTTTTTGAAATAGACGTCGGACCTCCCTGGGGCTGGGCCCAGGGCTGGGATATAGAGGGTCATACCAAAGAGCTTCAGGATGGCGAAAACACGATGTACATCTTTCACAGGCAGGGGGATAACACAGTGTTCTGGGATGTCTTTATGTGGACGGACAGTTCCAGCTATGTGCCTACCGACGCGGATTATGAAAATGCCGCGCTGGCTCCTCTTGGCACAACCGCCACTAATCCAAGCCCGGCTAATGGTGATCTTCTCGAAAGTACATGGGTGAGCCTTTCCTGGTCGCCGGCGACTCGTGCCGTCTCGCATGATGTGTATTTCGGCGATAATTTAGACGATGTGAACGACGGCATCGGCGATACCTTCCGCGGTAATCTGACTTCAGCGTTTTTCGTCGCAGGCTTCACCGGATATCCTTATCCGGATGGTCTGGTCCCGGGCACGACCTACTACTGGCGAATCGATGAGGTCAATCAAGCCGATCCGAGCAGTCCCTGGAAGGGCGATGTCTGGCGCTTCACGGTTCCATCCACGAAAGCCTACAATCCGAGTCCGCCTGACGGCTCGAAATTCATACCGACGGATGTGACAATTAGCTGGACAGGTGGTCTTGGCACGAAATTCCACACCGTCTATTTCGGCGACGATTTCGACACGGTGGCCAACGCCACGATGGGACTGCAACTCGGAATTACAACATACAGCCCTGGTGTCCTTGAAACAGAAAAAATGTACTATTGGCGTGTGGATGAGTTCGATGCCGCGGCTACGCACAAGGGCGATATCTGGAGCTTCACGACAGCAAAGGTCGGCGGCGGAGTGAAAGGACAATATTACAGAGGCATGGATTTCAACACACTCGTCCTGACCCGAACCGATCCTCAAATTAACTTTGACTGGGGCGATCCCGGCGGACCGGACCCGTCGGTTGGCGATGATGCTTTCTCAGCCAGATGGACCGGCGAAGTCGAGGCGGCGTTTACTGAGACCTATACATTTTACACCAGAAGCGATGATGGCGTCCGTTTGTGGGTGGATGGGCAACTGCTCGTGGACAACTGGACCGACCATTCGACCGCTGAGAACAGCGGAAAGATAGATCTCGTCGCCGGGAATACGTACAGCCTTCAAATGGAGTACTATGAGAACACCGGCGGCGCAGTAGCTGAATTGCGCTGGTCGAGTCCGTCGACGCCAAAGCAGATCGTTCCCCAGGCGGCCATGTCGCCGCCGATCAAGGCCAGCGGCCCGAATCCCGGCAACGGCGCCACGGGTACGTCACTGACGCCGGTTCTGACCTGGAATCCGGGAGATTTTGCCGCGTCACACGAAGTGTACTTCGGCATGGACGCCGATGCCGTCAGGAATGCCGCGAAAGCCTCGCCGGAGTACAAAGGCACAAAAGCGCTGGGTGATGAGAGCTACAATCCCGGCAAGCTCGCATGGGCGACGAGCTACTACTGGCGCGTCGATGAAGTCAATAATCTCAATCCCGACAGCCCATGGGTGGGCAACCTCTGGAGCTTTACGACGGGTGATTTCCTGCTTATCGAAGACTTCGAAGGTTACGATGCCCGCGATAATCAGATATGGTACGCATGGCACGATGGCCTCGGCTATGGTGTGCCGGGCGTCGATCCTTACTTTGCCGGCAACGGCACCGGCGCTGCCGTAGGCGACGAAACCACAGCTTCATATACTGAGGAGACCATCGTTCATAGTGGCCGCCAATCAATACCCCTTACCTTCGACAACAATAAACAGGGCTATGCCAAATATTCGGAGACAGAACTGACATTGACTGCCCCACGTGACTGGACCGAGGAAGGCGTTGCGGAATTGTCGATCTGGTTCAGAGGCTACCCGGCGTCCGTCGGCAGCTTCGTCGAAGCTCCGGTCGGTACATATACGATGACCGCCTCCGGCGCGGATATCTGGGCGGTAAATGGCGTGGAGGCCGATGAGTTCCACTTTGCCTACAAGATGCTCACCGGCGCCGGCTCGATTGTAGCAAAAGTCGAGAGCGTTGAAAACACAAACGCCTGGGCCAAGGCCGGCGTGATGATTCGTGAGTCACTCAATCCTGACTCGGCGCATGCGATGATGGTTGTGACGCCTGGTTCGGGCGTTTCCTTCCAGCGACGTCCCGGCACGGGCCAGACCAGCCTCGATACGACGACCGCCGCGATAACTGCACCGTACTGGGTGAAATTGGAGCGTAGTATTTCCGGCAGCTTTACAGCGTATCATTCAGCCGACGGCTCGACGTGGACGATGCAGGACACAGAGCCCATCCCGATGGGTTCAAATGTTCACATCGGTTTGGCGCTTACGAGCCATGACGCTGCTTTAACGTGTCAGGCCGTATTGACTAACGTAACGTT
>CAZHBL010000586.1:0-3623 GCA_964530105.1 uncultured Pirellulales bacterium
ACTCATTAGAGCACTACAAAAGAATAACGGTTGTGATGATAATTTTCACACTGGTACTCGGCGCTTTGATACCCATGATCAAGGTCGATACCGACCCGGAGAACATGCTCTCGCCCGACGAACCTGTGCGTCTGTTCCACAACCAGACAAAAAAGCAGTTTGTTCTAAGTGACATCGTAGTGTTGGGCGTTGTCAATAAAAGTGATCCGAACGGAGTGTTCAATCCCACTTCGCTGGCCAGGATATACGACCTGGCTGAATTCGCGAAGACGCTGCACTGGCCGGGCGAGGAAGACCCCAACGAACAGATCGGCGTTATCGAGGTCGATTTGCTCGCGCCTTCGACCGTCGACCACATCGGCCAGGGCGGGCCGGGCGTGGTGACATTCGAGTGGCTGATGAAAAAACCGCCGGCGACAAATGCCGAGGCGAGGGACATCAGAGACAAGGCAATGTCCAATCCTCTGCTCAAAGGCACTCTAATCTCCGAAGACGGTAAAGCGATTTGCCTTTACCTGCCGCTTACCGACAAGCATCTGAGCCACGAAGTTTACAAAGAGCTTACAAAAGAAATAGAGACCTTCCCAAAGGGCGACGAGGAATATCACATCACCGGCCTACCCGTGGCGGAGGACACGTTCGGATACGAGATGTTTGCGCAGATGGCGATGTCGGCGCCGCTTGCGATGATCGTCATTTTCATCCTGATGCTGCTGTTCTTCCGTAAGCTGGTGCTGGTAGTCTCGCCGATGATCGTAGCGATGGTTTCGGTGATTTCAACGATGGGCCTGCTGATCGGGTTCGGGTATCCCGTGCACATAATGAGTTCGATGATCCCGATATTTCTTATGCCGATCGCGGTGGTGGACTCGGTACATATTCTTTCGGAATTCTTCGACCTTTACACAAAAGAAAAGGGCAGAAAAAAGACTACGATGGAGGTGATGGGCCACCTGTTTATGCCGATGCTGTATACCTCGCTGACCTCGGCGGCGGGTTTTGCATCTCTGGCCATGACGCCGATTCCGCCGGTGCAGGTGTTCGGCATATTCGTTGCCGTTGGAATTATGATTGCGTGGGTCTGTACGATTACTTTCGTGCCGGCGTATATTATGATGATAAAAGAAAGCTCGCTGGAGAATTTCGGCTCGGCAAACGTCCACGCGCAGAAACAAGGCCCCCTCAGCAGATTACTGAGTGCCGGCGGACGCCTGACATACGTACATGCAAAGCCGATCCTGATCGCTATGCTGATCGTCTCGGTGGTCGCCGTTTATGGCATCACGCGCATTCAAATTAATGACAATCCCGTCAAATGGTTCTCGAAAAGTCACCCCATTCGGAAGGCCGACATCGAATTAAACAAACATTTCGGCGGGACTTATATGGCGTACCTCGTGCTGGACCCGAACGAGTCAAAAGCCATACCGACGGCTTATATCGACGATCTTCGCAAGCGTTTCTCCGGCAGGATGCTGGAGCTCAAGGACGAGTTTCCCAACGCGGCGAATATTATCCCTGAGATCGAAACGGAGCTGCTGCAACAGGCCGGCCAGGCCCAAACCAGGGAAGAGTTTCTCGATAAGATCGGCCAGTTTACCCAGAAGAAGCTCGATGCCGCAAAGGACAAAGAGGCCGATTTGTGGTACGAGGTGACGGACTTCTTCGAACTAGAGAAAGAGCGTGTCAAGATTTTCAAGCGGCCGGACGTGCTGCGCTATATCGCCAGGCTTCAGGAGCATCTTGGAAAGACCGGGCTTGTCGGTAAGAGCAATTCCCTGACCGATGTGGTCAAGAAGGTTCACCAGGAGCTTATTGACGGAAAACCTGAGAACAACAAGGTTCCGGACACGTCCGCCGCCGTGGCGCAGTGCCTGCTGCAGTTCCAAAGCAGTCATAAACCGGACGATTTGTGGCACTTAGTCACCCAGGACTATATGCACACCACTATTTGGATGCAGCTACCCAGCGGTGACAATAAGGACATGCAGAAAGTGGTGAAGGCTGTGGATGAATTTTTCGGCAAAAATCCCCCGCCGGTGCCGCTCAAATATCGCTGGGCGGGCTTGACCTATATTAACGTTGTCTGGCAGGACAAAATGGTCTGGGGAATGCTGCAATCGTTTATGGGCAGCTTCATAATCGTCTTTATCATGATGGCGATCCTGTTCCGTTCGGTGCTCTGGGGCCTGATTTGCATGATCCCGCTGATGGTCACGATAGCCGCCATCTATGGAATAATCGGTCTTTTCGGCAAGGATTACGATATGCCGGTTGCGGTACTCAGCGCCTTGTCTTTAGGGATGGCGGTTGATTTTGCTATCCATTTCCTGGAGCGATCCCGAGTTGAGTATTCACGTGCCGGCTCGTGGCAAAAAGCTTCGGAGGAAATGTTTGGCGAACCTGCACGTGCCATCAGTCGAAACGTAATTGTCATTGCGATAGGCTTTTTACCGCTGCTGGTCGCTCCTTTGGTGCCTTACAAAACAGTAGGAATCTTTGTGTGTGCGATTTTGGCGGTTTCGGGAATAGTGACACTGCTGATACTGCCGGCGATAATTCGTGTTCTGGAGAAGAGGCTGTTTAAGGCGACGGCCGAGCCGATGCGGCGAAGCTGTAATTGTGCCTTCTGCGCGATTATTTCAGCGGCGGCGGTTGTTTTAGTCGCGTTGAATATCCACCAGTTTGCGCTCGTCGGCTGGAGCATTTTAGTGTGGTTAAGTGTAATCGCCATACCGGTCATGGCACTGGTGTGTGGAATTTTGTCGCGCCGGCAGGCCTGCAAAACGGCCGCGGCGAAAGAAAAGAAAAGTTGAACTTAAAGTGAATTTTTTACGAGGTGTACTATGACTGTTGAAAGATCTCTGAGAGGCATAGCGGGCTTTTTTGTGCTTGTCAGTGTTTTATTAGCACATTATCATTCCGCTTATTGGCTGTTTTTCACCGGCTTTGTAGGTTTGAACCTGCTGCAGTCGGCCTTTACGAATTGGTGTCCGATGATGGACATACTCAAAAGACTTGGCGTTAAAAGCCAGTCCTGTCCAAACAAATGAAAGCGAGGTATGAAATGAAATCAGTATGGAAAGTAGCGTTTATTCTTGGTTTTTCGTTGCCGCTTTTTGCAGTGGATAAAGCGGTCTCATCTGAAAATACTCCCGACGTTCAAACAATCGTAAACAAGGCCAACATCGTCGCCTATTATCAGGGCGAGGACGGTAAGGCAAAAGTCAAAATGACAATTACGAGCAAGCAGGGCCAAAAGCGGGAGCGAGAATTTAACATTTTAAGAAAAGACGTTACCGACGGCGGCGACCAGAATTACTTTGTCTATTTTCAGAAACCGCCGGATGTTCGCAAAATGGCCTACATGGTCCACAAGCACGCCGATCCGGCGAAAGATGACGACCGGTGGCTGTATCTGCCGGCGCTTTCTCTGGTCAAGCGAATCGCCGCCGGCGACAAGCGGACCAGCTTTGTCGGCTCGGATTTTTTGTACGAGGATGTCTCCGGCCGGAGCCTTCAGGATGATACTCACGAGCTTATAGAAACTACGGACCAAATGTTTGTCGTCAAGAATGTTCCGAAGCAGCCCGATACCGTCGAGTTCAATTATTATAACGTCT
>CAZHBL010000587.1:0-3615 GCA_964530105.1 uncultured Pirellulales bacterium
AAGGCAGCATAGGCGACGGGCCGCACCACAAATCATAATCCAGACCTTCCGGCACAGGCTGAACGTCTGCCACCTGAATCGGACCTGATTCCTGCATGAGAAATACGCGGGCCAAATGGATATCCCCCAGTTTCCCGCTGCGGATGTACTCGGCGGCCTTATCTGTATAAGGAGCGCTGCGGCTTTGAGTTCCGACCTGCACAATCCTGCGATACTTACGGGCCGCTTCAACCATTTTTCTGCCGTCCCAGATGCTCAACGACAGCGGTTTTTCCACGTAAACATCCTTCCCGGCCTGACAGGCCATTATCGTCGCCAGCGCATGCCAGCGGTCGGAAGTGGCAACAACAATCGCATCGACCTCCGGATCGTCCAGCATTTTTCGAAAATCCTGAACAAATTCCGGCTTGTAGTCGTGGCCTTCAATCACAATCTCCGCCGCCGGCCCGTAGCATCGGGTATCGGCATCGCAAATGTACTTGATCTTGACATCAGACCTTTTGACCAGGCTCGTCAGAAGCGCACGCCCCCGGCCGCCGACTCCCATAATCCCCAGAACCACTTTGTTTTCCGCCGTCGAACTTCTGCCCGAAGGTAAGATAGTAAGGCTCGTCGCTGCACCTATTGAACTTTTCAAAAATCCTCTTCGATCTATAGGTTCCATTTTCTTCTCCCATAAAAAATATTAATTCGCTGGCTTGATTGTAAGATTAACAACGGCACGTCGTACTGGTTTTGCCAGGTTAATACCCAATCGAGTGGGTAGTCTGCGGCCGCTAAGATCTTCTTTGATTGTCTCAGGCTTGATTTTAAAGTCGGCGCCTGAAACTTCAATATCAACACGCAGGGCCTTGTCCTTATCGCGAATTACAAGCGATGAATCAGAAAGCTGCTGCCATTCATTGAATGTAATAAGAGCTGTGCCGAAATTACAGGGCTTCGAGAACACGACTCCGTCAACCACAATCAATGAACCTGAATCCCGGCGTGAATAGACAAACCTGCGATGAAGTTTTTCGAGTTCCGGCACATCATAAGCAGATGAAATATCCAAAAGCAGGGTGTCGGTATCTTTAGTAAACTCACTACTAACGATTCGGCCCAGGGCCTGCCTGCCGGTTCGCTGCAATTTGCCGGCCACGAGCGGAACCGGGTGCCCGAAGGAGTTCAGAACCTTGCTTTCATACCGGCGGCTGCTGAATGTCCGGGCGGTGTAGACTTCCCCGCCGGGATCGAGCAACAGCGGCCTATCGCCTAACACTACAACAAAAGAACCGACATCGTTATGATTATGATGCTCGTTATTGTGTCCGCCCTTGAGGGCAACAGCCAGGCTCGATACTGAACTCCGTGCCGGCCTGCAAATCAGGATACCCGCGTTCTCAAACCATGACCTGATGCCTGGACCCTCAGAAACATTTTGTGCCGGCAGGCTGCGTGAGGCGGAATTCGGAAAACTATACATCATGCTCTCATAAAGAGAGCCTCCGGCAGAGACAGGATCAATCTGCTCCCAATTGCGCAGGCCCAGGCCGAAACGGCGGCTGATAAAGTACATCAGCCGAGAGCTGGGTTTGGCCCTGATCGAACAATCGGCGAACGCTGGGTAGACACCGTTGATGATTTCGATCCTCGAACCGAAAGTTGCGGCTTGTTTCACCTTTGCATCCTGCAGCAGGTCCAATTTGCCGTCTGTCGCCTGATAAATCGCCTCGCTGAGCATGATATAATAACCGAAGCCATAATTCCAATAGCCCAGGCCCTCGGAGCAATAGCCGTCGTCGGTGAATCCTTCGAGAAAATTCTTCGAGTAACCCTCTGCCGCAGCGACAAATAGAGCTCGGGAATCGCGAGAATCAATCACGGCCAGCGCCGAACCCGTCACGGCAGCAAGGCACACGGCGTTCCAGTTATTCGTCCCGGTCATCCACCAGTTTTTCTTGCGCTTGCCCGATACCATATCGCGGTACGGCTGGAAAATACGCCGCTCCAGATTGTCGCGAAGCAACCGGTGTGTTTCAGAACTTAATTTGTCGGCCAGCAGGTAATCAGCAGTTGACAGCGACCAGGCCAGTCCCGAGGAGCCAAGGTCGATATCGACACTTTTGCCATGAAAGTTGGTCAGATCGCCGTCGTGGGCCGGCATGACCCAGGTCCGTTCGGAACACAGTGCCCGGACAATTTCCTCAAACGCCGGCACAAAACGCCCCTTGTTTTCAAGGCACTCGGCCAGCGCGAACGTACCGATTCTTCCCCGCCGGCGGCCGCTTACTCTCTGCCAGTGTGTGCGGTTCCCGGTGCGCGAGAAATCCAGGTACAGATCGTCGGGCTGATCAGGGATCGGCGTTTTCAGAAGCTTTTCCGCTTCGGAGATTATTCGCTTGAACGAATCATTCTGAGCCAGATCGTCCCAGGCGCTTCGCTCACCATTCGGCAGACCGAATCCCGCCGGCTTCTCGGATAGCAGTGGCGATATTTCCTGGATACGATTTTCGTCAATCACTTCGACGACCGCCAGGGCCGTATTCTGGAGAGACATCACGCTACCAAAGACAAAGAAAAGAACAGTAAGAGTAAGCAGATACGGCTGTCTTAACATTGGTCTGGTCATAGCAAATCCTTTCCATTTCAAGATGTCAGAGCCTAATTAGCATAACAAGATGTTACCAGAACCGTGCCCCCGAGACAAGTCTCAGAAAGTCTTGCCCGGCTGCGACGCTAATCCATGCAAAATTCATCTGGTTATACCATATAACCATAACCGGAGCCTATACCAAATAGACCTGGTATAGGCCCTGAACTGATGTATGTTTTGATGTTACTTTCGCAAAAACAGAGGATAGTTAAGGAATGAACCAGGAGGGAGATGCGAAATGGCTACCCGTCATTTTTGGGCCGATTCGAAGATTCGCACTGTGTTTTTACCAGCCTGCTTGGCCATATACAGAGCCTCGTCGGAGCGGCTTGTAATATCCTCAGGTGTAGTATCAGGATCATACTGACCCAGACCCACACTAATAGATAACGAAATCTGCTCCTTGTGCCATGTTGCCTGGGAATTCGCTACTGCATCAACCATACGCTGGGCGACAATAATCGCATCGTCGAGCGAGGTATTGAGCAAAATGACCGCAAATTCATCGCCGCCGTATCGCGCCGCCGTGTCGATTTGGCGGATGCACTCCTTTATTATTTTGCTGATTTTTCGGATGGCCTTATCGCCGGCCCGATGGCCGTAAGCATCATTTATATTCTTGAGGTTGTCAATATCGACCATGATCAACGAAATTCGCCCGCCATATCGGCGCGACCGCCAAAGTTCTTTTTCCAGAATTTCATAAAATGTCTTATGATTCACAAGACCGGTAAGACCATCCGTAGTAGCTTGTCGCTGTATCTTCTCAAATAACTTTATGTTCCCGATCGATGCACCGACTAATTGACTGAAAAGCTCGATCAAGGCAATATCACCGGAATTGAAGTGGTCGCAGTCCATTTTATCCGCCAAATTGAGCACACCGACTACCCTATCCTGGCAGACAAGAGGGACGATAGCACAGTTTCTGGTCCTATAATTTTCAGCGAACACTCTTTGTGATTTTCTGATTATGGGTT
>CAZHBL010000588.1:0-3600 GCA_964530105.1 uncultured Pirellulales bacterium
TGCTTATCAACTCTGACCTCTGTCAAAAATCACTCATTTTGCGGAAGTCTTTAACCACTAACTGCAAACTTAAAAATTGTGCCGGTATTTAGTATAATCGTTTTTATGAGTTTATCTCAAGACATAAAGCATAAAACAATCGAACTTGGTTTCGACCTTCTCGGCGTGACCGATGCTTCGCCGATCGATACCCGGCAGGCGGAAGTTTTCGCTCAGTGGCTGAAGTCAGGCTTCGCGGGCCGGATGGATTACTTGCACAGGAATCTGCAGAAGCGGCTCAACCCGGCCAGGCTCTTTGAGAATGCACAATCGGTTATTGTCGTCGGCCTGAATTACACGCCCCCGAAGAATAAATCGAAACCGCCTGACACGGCCGCCTCGACGGGAAGAATCGCCGCCTACGCCCAATACGAAGATTATCATTCATTTATCAAAGAGCGATTGTACAAGCTAACCGATTTTATCAAGTCACTTGCCGGGCCCGGTGTTAAATCCAAAATTTGCGTGGACTCGGTGCCTCTTGCCGAACGGGCACTGGCGGTCAGGGCGGGCCTGGGTTTTATCGGGAAAAACCACATGCTCATCAATCCCGACCTCGGCTGCCGGATATTTCTCGGCGAGATTGTCACCGATTTGAAACTGCCGGTCGACGAGCCGGTTGCCGGCGACTGTGCCGGCTGCCGCAAGTGTCTCGATGTCTGCCCGACGGGCGCACTAAGACCTGACGGGCAATTTGATGCCGGCAGGTGCATCAATTATCTGACAATCGAATACAATGGCCAAATCCCGCCGGAGCTTGTCGGGAAAATCGGCGATCGGCTTTTCGGCTGCGACGAGTGTGTCGCTGTCTGTCCCTATCAGAAGAACGCGCCGGCATGTAAAAACAAACAGTTCAAATTCTATCCTGACAGGACACGAATCGACTTGCAGGAGGTTCTGAGCTTGAGTGCTGAAGCGTTCGAAGTGGAATTCGCCGGGTCTCCTATCAAACGCATCGGCCTCGAAGGTCTCAAGCGAAACGCTCGAATCTGCCTTGCCAATATAACGCGCTCGGCTTAAGTGTTCACGTGTTTGTCGCGGATTTTTTCCAGCAGTTTTTTGGTGGTGATGATGCCTTCGGTTTCGCTTAGCCTTTCGCCCTCGTATTCTATGCCGACATAGCCTTTGTAGCCGGCGTCCAGTACGATTTGCATCATCCGGTAGTAGTCGATTTTTGTCTCATCGCCTTTTTCGTCGAACTCGTAGCTCTTGGCGCTGACGGACTTGGCGTACGGCATGAGCATCTCGACGGCGTCATAAATATTGGTTTCCGGCGGAAAGTTGCCGAAGTCGGGCAGCGTCCCGCAGTTTGGCAGGTCCACCTTTTTGATGACGCCGGTCAGCCACTTTCCGTCGGATGAAAGGCCGCCGTGGTTCTCGACGATTACGTTGATATCATGCCCGGCGGCGTATTCGCTGAGCCTTCGCAGACCGTCGGCGGCCAGCTTTTGCTGCTCGTCGGCCGGGCCTTTCGAGTAGGCGTTGACCCGGATCGAATGACAGCCCAGATACTTTGCCGCTCGCACCCACTTATGATGATTGTTAACGGCCCGGCCGCGGAGGTCCGGCTCCGGATCGCCGAGGGCGCCTTCGTCATCGCACATAATCAGCACGGATTTGACGCCGAGGTCCCCGGCACGCTTTTTCATCTCAGCGAGATACTTCGTATCGTTTGCCTTGTCCATAAAGAAGATATTGACGTACTCGACGGCCTTAATGCCGAGGGCGTGGGCCTCTTGTGCAAATTCGAGATTGTCCAGTTTCGGCTCGGCCTGGCCGAAAAGCCATTTGTGCCAGGACCATTGTGCTAATGAAATTTCAAATGGATATTTTTTCGTGGGCATCTTTTCTTCCTTTTCTTGATAGGATATCTATATCCCATGACCGAGTCAAGAACGGCCAATTCGAACCATTGCTATCGGGCAGCCCTAATTTTTCTCGTGTTCTGCCTTCGGTGATTGCTCTTGCTCGTTAAGGATGCGCCAGAGGTTCCTCACGTTGCGCTCCTGGTAGTCGTAGCCGTACGTGTGTGGGGGTGGATCGCGGAAGGCGGGGAACTTGGTGCGGAGGGTCAGACGCCTGGTCGTTTCGTCCAGGGTCAGGCCCTGCTGCCGGGCCGCTTCAACTTCCTTGAGCATCCTCTGGTAGTAGTCACGGATGGGCGGAAGGGCTGCGCGGGTCAGGGGCACGCTGTGTCCCGGGATCACGTGATCGATCTTCACATTGTCGGCGAGGAGACTGTCCAGCACGGCGATGAAACGGTGGACATCCTCAAGATGCGACTCTTCGCCGATTTCGGGGACGCGGCCCTGCTGGTAGGCGATGGCGCCGGTGACCAGGATTCGCTCCTGCGGGATGTAGATCAGGATGTCGGAGTTGCTGTGGCCTTTGCCGAAGAAGATCAGCTCCAGCGTCAGGTCGCCTAAATCCAGCGTGTGTCTGTCGGCAAACATGAGCGTCGGCTTGACGACCTCGTAGCCCTCCTGTATATCCTGCACGAACAAGTCATAGAATATCAGGTCGCTGCGGATCAGATTCGTGTATACACGGTTGGCGGCATAGCGGGGCAGGGCGACCTGCAGGTCGCGGATGATTGCGCTGTAACGGTCGATCTCTTTGCGTTTCCAGTCGGGTTCGGTCTGCCGGCGAATGAGCCACTGCATGTCCTCGGGCAGGTTGTCGTGCCCGACGATCGTCGCGCCTTTGAACAGGCTGTTGCCGCTGCAATGATTGTCATGGGCGTGTGTATTGATGACGTATACCCAGTCGTCCCGGCCGAACGTCTGCTCGATTTTCTTTTTGATCGGGGCCATGACCCGCGGCGAGGCCTCCGTATCGATGATCACCAGGCCCTTCTGCGATTGGATCACTGTGAGATTGCATCGCCGGTCGATTCCCGGCCAGTAAGCCAGCGCCACCCGCTCGGAAAGCTTTTCGATTCGGATGTATTTGGCGGCATCGCGCCCCGCCGCGGCCAGCAGCACCGGCATAAGCAAACTCAGACAGACAGCTCTAATCATTTTTGCTCTCCACCAATAGCCAATTTTGTAAACGTACGATTCTATCATCGAAACGGTGTTTTCCAAAGTTGTTTTTGAGCCGTTTTCAAACCCACAGCAGTGCTGCGGGCTAACTAAAATTGGCTTTGATTGGCTTTGTTTTTTCGCCGCCCGAAACCACAAAATCCTTCATATTCACTTATCAAATAAGCACTTACGCTCATTTGCCCTGTTTAAAATTGGCTTTGTTTTTTCAAATATACCCTTCCCTCAGCTTGTTTAGGATTTAGAGCTTCGTGCTTCGGATTTCCAGCCGAAGGCTGGCTAATTGGCTTTATTTTTTCAAATTCGTTTACCGCAGATTAACGCAAATGGACGCAGATTTTTGACTTTCGATATTCAATCCTGATTTTTTGATCTCCTGATTCCTCAAACCTGATACCCCGATACACTGATCCCCGCCTTAATTGTATTATCAGTTTTCCATTTTCATTGCATCATTTACCAATAGTGAACTTTAGCCGAAATCTGGAGATGTAATAGTGATAATAAAGAGGCCGAC
>CAZHBL010000589.1:0-3593 GCA_964530105.1 uncultured Pirellulales bacterium
GCGATTCTATACTGGCGCGCTTCGGAAGAAGTCAGGGGCTTTGCGATTGTGCTTATGCTCGGTATCGCATCCAGTATGTTTACCGCTTTGTTCGTAACTCGAGTGATTTTTGATTTTCTTTTGTCCAGGCGAATTATCAAAGATCATCTACTTATGCTCCGCATCATCCACAATCCGAACGTCAACTGGATGCGTTCCAGGCCGATCTTCTTCGGCATATCGAGTTTGCTGATAGTTGGAGGATTACTTGTCTTCTTTACAAGAAACGACTTAAAGAATAATAAGTATGACATTGAATTTACCGGCGGAACCAATATACAGGTCAATCTCAAAGATGCCCTCGACCGGCAGGAGGTCGAAGAAAGAATCCAGAAAATCGGGGCCGATAAGAACAATCCCGGCCTTAGTACGGCAAGCGTTTACAGTTTTGGAAAGTCTGGCAAACAGTATGAAATCAGCACAACGGAAACAAACAAAATAACTGTCATATTAACTTTCCCCCAGGCGGGGCAGCACTCAGTGGGTGAGCTAACCGCCGCAATAGAAAAAGCTCAGGTGGAGTTTGCCGGCAGGCTCAGTAACCTGATCGTGACACAAGATACGAACAACGCCGCTGCATTCACAATATCAACAAGCCAGATGAACCAGTCTCTGGTCAAAGATGTATTGGCAGCAGCTTTTCCCGATGTTGATATCTCAAAACCCCAGGTCGATGAAATTGTCAATAACGCGATACTGACGGCTTTTGCAGACCAACTGGAAATTCAACAAAATCTTCAGCCCAAAATCATCTCCGAGCAAACAATATCCGAAGGGCTGATAGACTCTTACCCCGAACTGATTGATTTTCTGGGCGGTATCAAGATCGAATGTGAAATCCAAAGATCCGCTACGGCCGGAGAAATCATACAAAGATTCAAGGATTTGCTGTTTAAGCCCGATATGCAAAACATCGAACGGTATCCTTACGAAATCCTTGATTTAAGCCTGAATGTCATGGCCGATCCAAACCAGCCCGTCAAATCCTTTGTTTACGTGAGCGCCGATCCAGAAGCAGGTTTCCGCGAACTTTCCGAGGAAGAACGAACACGGTTCGTCGAAAACGAAAGGACTAAAGTCCTGGCGGCAACCAGACTTGAAACCTCATTGCCACGCGTAAGACAATTCGATCCTTCGGTAGGTGCCGAACAAAAACAACGGGCGTTGATTGCCATTATCCTGTCGTTATTTGCGATCGTCACTTATATCTGGATTCGATTCGGAAATGTCCGCTACGGCATCGCCGCCATTGTAGCACTCGTGCACGATGTATGTATCACACTCGGAGCAGTCGCCGCCTGCTGCTATATCGCAAATACATCAATAGGAGAAATGCTCTTAATCAGCGACTTCAAAATCAACCTTGCAATGATAGCCGCTTTTCTTACGCTGATCGGTTACTCACTTAATGATACTATTGTCGTTTTCGACCGTATCAGGGAAAATCGCGGCAAGGCCCGTCAGCTCAGTCCGCAGATGATAACCGACAGTATTAACCAGACTATTTCCAGAACGATTCTGACATCTTTCACAACATTTATAGTTGTGTTGATAATGTACATCTTCGGCGGTCCCGGGTTAAGAGGCTTTACGTTTGCGATAGGTTTGGGCATCATCGTTGGTACCTATTCGTCGATTGCAATTGCAGCGCCAATATTGTTGCTCAACAAAAAAACAAAAAAGGAAAAGGGTAAGTAGAAAGAAATCGGAACAAACAGCGTTTAGCGTTGCCTTTCCTGCAGAAGCAGGAATCCACAATCTATAAGCTATCCTTTTTTTCAGATGCAAAAGGATTTGAAAATAGGGCTTGTCTTGGGCCTGGTGTTGGCAGTAACCGCCACGATCTGGCTGGCTACTCGCCCGAGTCTCAGCCCAATAGCAAGAATGTCACGTGCTCCGAATCCCGAACATCCTCAGGAGAGCTTCGTCTCACCTAATGATCTGACGGCAAATGAAGCAAACATAGCCGATAATCAACTACCTACAACCAGTCCACAACCGGAGTTGCCGGATTCAACACAGTATGAGCAAACCGAAAAGATAAAATCCCAGAAATTCCATATCGTGCGTGAAGGTGAAACACTATCAAAGATTTCCAGTCAATACTACGGCTCCGGAGGCAAATGGCAAAAAATCCTCGATTCCAACCGAAATACCATCACAGATGCGAACAAAATCAAACCCGGCACGAAACTAATCATCCCCAACTAAACCATAACGGCTACTATGATTTAAGAGACTTTGCCGCTGCGCTATCGACCAGCCAGGTAACTCTATCGAGAACGGGCCAAAGGGCGTGAATCGGATACCGCACTTCATCGGGCTCACTCGTCAAAACCGTCTTCAGAATTCCGGCTTTTTCCTGGCCACAAACCAATACAAACAGATGGGAAGCCGCACGTAAAACAGGATGAGTCAGGGTTATCCTGTTGAGCTTCTCATCTAAAACATAAACAACGCACGCTAAATCTTCCGTGTCAAAAGCGGCATAAGAGTTTGGAAACAGCGAGCCGGTGTGTCCATCGGAGCCCATACCCAGCAAAATCAGATCAAATTCTGGAACCTGCCCCTTTTTGAGTCCGAATACTCCTCGAATTGTTTGTTCGTAGCGATGAGCGGCAGCATTGAAATCTTCGTCCTCGGTTGGAATTCGATGAACATTCGCTTCGGGGATGGAAATCCTGGTCAGGAAAGTATCGACAGCCAGTCTGTAATTGCTCCACTGCGAATCCGGGCGAACATATCGCTCATCAACCCAGAACAACTGAATCTTGTCCCAAGGCAGGGAGCTTGCCTGTGATGTCTCGCCGAGAAGCTCAAAGAAACGTTTGGGAGTATTGCCTCCTGATATTGCAACATAAAAAGTGTCCCTGGCTTTGATTGCCTTTTGTGCAGTGGCAACAAAAATCCTGACAGTGTTTTGAGCGACACTTTCAGGGTCTGCAAAAACTTCAATATTCGATTTATATTTTGTTGTAGCTTCCATAATGCCCCCGGCTTACCCCCTATGAGAAAATATAAAGTTCCGTCTCAAAACCATGCTTCCATCTTCGCTGAAAATGCCAATTACAAGTATTATGCACTTACCGATATGATTTGGCCAGAAAATCTTCGAAAAAATTCTTTCGCCTTATTAACTCATTGCCAATGAACAACTTATATACTCTGCAATGCCGATCAGGCGCCAAAAATCCGCATCTTGACATCTTCAAGTATCATGTACAGCGAAGGGACCAGTACAAGTGTGATGCAAGTCGCAAACATCACTCCGAATGCCAGGCTTATGGCCATCGGGATAAGGAACCGTGCCTGCAGGCTTCTCTCGGTTATCATCGGCAGCAGGCCGAAAAAGGTCGTTAGAGTTGTCAACATAATCGGCCTGAACCGGCGGGTCGCACAATCGCGAAGTACCTGATGGAGCTCGATGCCGCTGCTGCGTTCACGATTGATCAGGTCGATCATTATCAGCGAGTCATTCACAACCACCCCGGACAGCGCCACAATACCAAACATCGACATTATACCAAAATTATATCCCATCAATAAGTGCCCGA
>CAZHBL010000590.1:0-3591 GCA_964530105.1 uncultured Pirellulales bacterium
GGACGGTGTTTATGTCTTCGCCATTGTGGAAATCGAAGCCGCGGCCCTTGAACTGACAGTCGATAATACAATTTTGCGGACCGTTTTCGCTTTTTACCGTGATGGCCTTTCCTTTGAAGTCGATATCGAAGTTTCCTTCTCCGGAATATTGCCCGTCAGCAATCCATATCGTATTGCCATCCGAGGCGTCGTCTATCGCAACCTGAATTGTGGGATAGACGCCCGGTACACGATAACCGGGAAAATCCGCCGATGTTGTAAACGAATAGCACAAACCGTTGTTGTCCGCTGTGACTTTGTTGCCTACTAAATCGACCAGGTCTATGACAAAGTAGTAGTCCGTGTTTAGAGAAAGAGGCTGGAGCCTGATGTTATGATCATCGGCTATTACAATATCTTGCTGTGCAAAGGTATACGGTCCGCCGCACGTCAGGCCGCAACGGACCTTCGCCTTAGTCGGCTCATCGGTCGCAAACGTGATACTGGCTACATGCCCATGCGTCTCAATCCGGACATTCAAAAGCACCGGTGCTTCAGAATCCGTAATAGCACTATCAATTGTCGCGGCAGGATTGCCGGTGCCGTCATTGGCATCGAAATATATCGCCGTAACGACCTCATTAGAGGAAACCTGGACAGTTCCATCTTCTCTGTTCAGTTCGCCGGAACCGGTTGAAATGCTCCCGGTGAAAACGCCGAAGACGGAGCTGTTTTCGGCCAGAACAACCTTTTCCAAATCACCTCTGCTTGTCATTATTGTTGCTTCCTGCATGCCTTTGCCCCTGAGGTCCCAATCCGCCAAAAGCATTCCCACAACGGCGGGACAGGCATAATAGTCACTATCGAAACTTATATATCCTCGTGAGGGAATGACCGCACGCATTGCTCCCGAAAGGTTTACCCTTCCATTCGAAAGGCAGATTCCGGGTGGAATCGGATCAGCCGTTCTGGTTAGTACATCATAAACCTGATCGAATGTCATTAATGGATTGGCTGAAAGTAAAAGAGCACAAGCTCCTGCGATATGAGGACAGGCCGTAGATGTACCTGATAAGATAGTCGTGTATCCGTTGTTGGATGCACCAATCGAAGTTCCTTCTGCGCTTAGTGATAAAACATCCACTCCGGGTGCGGCTATATCCACACAATCACCATAATTGGAATACGGCCATCTTTGGTCATCCGAATCGGTCGCTGCAACGGAAATCACGTTTTTGTAGCAAGCCGGGTACTGGAGTAAATCCGAATCATCATTGCCGGCGGACGCGACGATTATTACGCCCTGGCTGTAAGCGTAATCAGCGGCATCTTTCAGTAACAGGGATTCATCGGGCGTACTCCAGCTATTGGAAATAACATCGGCGCCATTTTCCACGGCGTAATAAACGGCAAGTACCGCATCGGCTGTGCTTCCATCTCCTAACAAGCCCATAAATTTAAGGGCCATTATCTTTGTGTTCCAGCAAATCCCCGTCATGTCGAAATCGTTATTACCCCCCGCGGCGATTATGCCGGCACAATAAGTGCCGTGACCATAGTCGTCCATAGGGTCGCCGTTGTTATAAATGAAGTTATAGCCATATATATCGTCAACATAACCATTTTCGTCGTCATCTACCCCTTCGGCCCCGTTAAGTTCGGCTTCATTTAACCATATATTGTCCCGTAAATCTCTGTGGTTATAGTCCACGCCCGTATCCAATACGGCAACTACTGTCTGTGAGCTTCCAGTGTAAATGTCCCAGGCTTCCTGGGCAGCTATCTTGCCCAGAGACCATTGGTCGGCATACAGTGGATCATTCGGTATCGAGTTTGCCGATACAATATAGTTTAACTCCGCATATTCAACATCAGGATTGCTTCGATACTCCACAAGAGCTTCTTCAAGTGATTGCCGGGATCCGCAGTCAAGCTGAATCTTGTATATACTGCCAAGGTCGGGGACCTGTGTGGTCTTCGGAACCCGCTTAAGTCTTTCAAGGATGCGTTTTTGTGCCGGGAATTTGCTGTTTTCTTCCCTAAGTGATTTGAGCTTTAGCTGCTTAATTCTAAAGTTTTTTAAAAGAGGTTTGATCCGGTTTATTCTACATTTTGCATTTAACTGATCCGGATGGGACGACAAGGGCGAGAAGTTCGGAATATTTGCCGAGTCCCGGATCTGTAGCTGTTTTTCGATCGTATCGGCGGCCGGCCCACGAAATTTTACAATTATCTCATCCGGAACGCAGCGGCAGGGGGTTGCGCCAATTGCCGCCGGTGTTAACACCATTAAAAATAAGAGCAGGGCAAGACTTGACAGTACCGCCTTTTTCATTTACCTGCTCTCCATGATTTATCCTGTGTCTATTGGCAACAGCAGCTTGAGATCGTCAGGGCTGTGATGCTATGAAATAGAACCGAGTTATTCAGACGAAGATTTATTGCGGCAATTCCGGCCTGCCTCTGCATCTTAAGCTGATATAATTATAGCACGAGAGCAGTTGATTTTGCAAGGACTTTATACAAATCCCCGCAAGAACAGAGAATGTAAATTCAGCGTCTGCAAACCCGGCACGTATCGGCGTAATGCGAGAGGCCAGGTATAACTCACGAGAGACTGACTTTGTCCGGAATCTTTTGTATGCTGCTCAGCAGATAGTCGTTCACCACCACGTCCCAACTCATATTTTTTGCAAGCTCGTAGCCGGTTTTAACCATGCTTTCAATTTCGGACTCGTCTTTTGGCAAACGTGAGCATATCTGCATTGCGACCTTTTCGCTCTGACTTGCCTCTATTCGGTCCCGTATCAACCGGTCGATCTGAAACAAATCTTCGATGTCGGCATAGCTCCGGATTTCCAGGTCGGTATAGTCGGCGACAATTACATTCTTGACATTTTCCGGGCCGGTTACGTCCCGCAGGAAACCTAAACAGCCGCAGACACTGCTGAATACGCATATACCACCGAAAGTCAGCGGCTCAAGCTGGGCGATTCCGAACGGCTCATAAATGCTCTGACCAAATTCGACATCGGTTCCCTTTCGGATGTCCATAAATTCCATATCAAGAGGCATCTTTTGGCCGCATTTTTTGGGATCAAAGCCAAACTGATTGATGAACACTATTTTCATATTCCTGCTTCTGGCGTTGAATTGCTGCACTGCCGTATAGTAATTCGCCTCCCCGCCGGACAAGTCGGGCCAGCCTTCACGATGAGCCACAGGCCAATTATATGCAGATTCCATATCGTGAATATCCCGGCTGCGCCGCTGTGATACTTCAGTCGAAAGGACAAACAGCACTCCTGTTTTACCCTGCGTCCTGAACTCCTGTTCGATGTGTTCAAGAACGCGCAAATCACGCCACATTCCTTTGCTCAGAACAAGCCTTGTTACGTGAGTGAAAACATAATCCGGCTTATAACCCAGCAGGTTCTCGCAATATTTCTGTAGTTTTGCTTTTGATGCCAGCTTCTCGGCAAGATTGATTTGGTACGCAGGGATGCCGTTATATACTATATCGATATCGGCGGTTTCGAACTCCGGCGCCAGGAAACGCAATTCATCGACGACATAATCGCCGACCGCGCATATACGGTCACAGTATTTTGA
>CAZHBL010000591.1:0-3569 GCA_964530105.1 uncultured Pirellulales bacterium
TGGAAGCCGATGAGTTCCACTTTGCATATAAGATGCTCACCGGCGCCGGCTCGATTGTAGCAAAAGTCGAGAGCGTCGAAAACACCAACACATGGGCCAAGGCCGGCGTGATGATTCGTGAGACGCTGGATCCGGGATCGGCGCACGCGATGATGGTTGTGACACCCGGTTCGGGCGTTTCCTTCCAGCGACGTCCCGGCACGGGCCAGACCAGCCTCGACACGACGACCGCTTCGATAACTGCACCGTACTGGGTGAAATTGGAGCGTAGTATTTCCGGCAGCTTTACAGCGTCTCATTCAGCCAACGGATCTACCTGGACCACGCTGGGCACAGAGAGCATCCCGATGGGTTCGAATGTCCACATCGGTTTGGCGCTGACCAGCCATGATGCCGCTTTGACGGGTCAGGCGGTATTCAGCAACGTTACGACTACCGGTAATGTCACCGGACAGTGGGCGAACCAGGATATCGGTATCCTCAGTAACGATGCCGAGCCGCTGTATGTAGCTCTGTCAAATAGTGCTGGCACGCCTGCGGTGGTGGTCCATGATGATCCGGCTGCGGCACAGATAGACACCTGGACCGAGTGGGTGATTCCATTACAGATGTTTGCGGATCAGGGCATAGTCCTGACCAACATTGACAGGATTGCGATTGGCCTTGGTACCCAGGGCAATATGGCCGCCCCCGGCGGTTCGGGCAAGATGTTCTTCGACGATATCCGGCTGAATCAACCGACAGAAACTACTGCAGAGTAAGTATCGTTTTGTGTGGAATAGCAGCAGGATTTGTATTATTTCGGGGCTTATGCCAAAAGGTATAGGCCCCGACTTTTATACAGCAACGATTTGTTATATCGTTGAATTTTCGTTGCCGGATTGTTCCAAAATAACGACTGCAAGGCACTTTTTTTGCAAAAATGGCAAAAAATATTGAGACAAATGCCACTCGGGCGCGTCTTTCTAAGTAGATAATGTGTTTATTGTAGTGCCGGGAGCTTGTGAATACCGGTAAAAACTTCTTGCAATGATGATTACAAATATGTTAAAGTTATATATAGCCATGTCATGGAGGCTGGCTCTAAGGTTTTCACGATGTTCTGCGAATTGTTATGAACTGCACATGCTTTATGCTGTGCCTGTATTCTTAACTTCGCTTAAAACTGCTTTGTAACTTTGCTGTACATACCGGAAAGGGCGTAATAATGAAAAAAATGATCTTATTAAGTCTCGCTATACTATCGATTGCAGCGACACAATCATTAGCAGCAACTCGTTTGGTCCCGGGCGATTATCCAACCATCCAGCAGGCGATCCAGGCGTCTAATGACGGGGATGTAGTAATTGTCTCGCCCGACACGTATGAGGCCATCAATTTCCTTGGCAAAAATATTACCGTTACCAGCACCGATCCCGACGATCCGGACGTTGTAGAGGCTACTATCATTAACGGTGGCGGTGTGGGCAGCGTAGTGACCTTCGAAAGCGGTGAAACTTCCGAGGCCGTACTGACCGGTTTTACCATTACGGGCGGATATGGAACAACCGTTTCTGAAATAGGAAACGAAATTTTATGGGGGGGTGGCATTTTTTGTTACGGTTCTTCGCCGACCATTAAAAGTAATATAATTATCAATAATCATGGCCCCGTAGTGATTAACAATCAGGGAATGGTTATTTCTGGGAGCTACGGGGCAGGAATCGGTTGTTTCATGTCCAGTGCGATAATTACTAATAATATAATCAAGAACAATTCCGGATTCGCCGGCGCTGTTTTTGTGTTGGGTGACGACAAGATTTGCAATAACCTGATATACGATAATTCAGCATTAGTTGGCGGTGGCGTTATCCTGTTCGGAGGACTCCTGATTAACAATACTATTGTAGGCAATGACGTGAACATTCAGGGTGGAGGTGGATTGGGAGGTAATGTTTACATAGTAGGCGATAATGAGTTTTCTCTGAGCCTGATGATACTTAATAACATAATCTGCAATGCAAAATCAGGAGGGGGAATATCCGGGGAAGGCAATATAGATGTATCTGTGATGTCGTTTAATAATGTTTGGGGCAATGTTGGAGGCAACTATTTGGAAATGTCGGATCAGACGGGCATTAATGGAAATATCTCCGAGGATCCGCTGTTCGTAGATGCACAGGCTAAAGATTTTCACCTGCAAATGGATTCTCCGTGCATAGATGCCGGCGATCCGGATTATGTCCCTTTTCCGTGGCAGCTTGACATCGATGGCGATATTGCTGTGATGGGTGAACAGATCGATATCGGCGCCGATGAGTATGTCGGATATATCAAGCCCGTCGCCGATGCCGGCCCCGATATACATGTGCCGGGGCTTGATTTGGTTACTCTCGACGCAAGCGGCAGTTTTCAATACGATCCGAATAATGAGCTGATATATGAGTGGGACCAGCAATTCGGCCCGGCGGTGGAACTTGACGATCCAGAGAGTATGAATCCGTCGTTCATGCCGGAAGTCGAGGGTGAATATCGATTTGAGCTTGTGGTCTGGGACGGCACGCATTTGAGCCGGCCTGATGAAGTAATGATTCTTGTGGGTAACAAAGAGCCTGTCGCTGATGCCGGGCTCGACAGAGTTTCGCCCGTACCCAGCCAGGTTCGTCTAAATGGTACCGGTTCCCACGATCCCGATGTTATTGATGAGCTTACATATACATGGAAACAATTAGAGGGGCCTCAGATTGACCTTCAGAATGCGGATACGGCCGGACCCTTCTTCGACTGCAATGAGCAGGGATCGTATGCATTCGAGCTGGTTGTAAGCGATGGTTTTGTTGACAGTCCGCCCAGCGTAGTCCGGGTGACAACCGTTGCCGTGACAATGAATATGTTGCATATAGACGCTGGATTTGTTACTGACGATTATTTTCACTATGCGGATGTCTCCGGCAACAAGGTCGTATATTGCGTCGGGCCATCCGTTAACTACACCTGGAACATCAGGAGCAAAGACATCGAAACGGGCGAGATCGATGAGACGTTTATTGACGGTGGACTCGATACTCAGCCGAAAGTTGATGGTGATATCGTCGTGTGGGCCGGCGGCCCGAGCATGTCGGATTTCCTCGGGCCGGAATGCATCAGTATCTTCCTGACGAATACCGCTACGGCAGCTCAGACGATCTTAAGGCAGCACAGTAACTCAGCATCATACAGCCATCCGGCGGTCTCCGGCAATAAAGTCGTCTGGCTGGAACATCTCAATATAAACAAGTACAACGAAAACGACTACCTTAACATGCCGTACAGTATCTGCGGCGCCGACGTTACCAACCTGGACAATCCCGTCTATTTCACTGTCGCCGGCAATGTCGGCAGACGTGATCCTTATGCCTATGAGGCATACATGGAAGACTTTGACGATGTCGTGGATATATCCGAGGATATTGTCGTCTGGGAAGCAGAAGGTGACATTTTCGGGGCTGATATCTCGAATATCGACGACATCAAGGTCTTTACGATTTGCAGCGATTCCGCCCGCCAGTATGATCCTTCCATTTCCGGCAATCTGGTCGTCTGGACGGATG
>CAZHBL010000592.1:0-3567 GCA_964530105.1 uncultured Pirellulales bacterium
GTATCTTCGTGACATTGAGCCTGCTGGGCCCTGTCTTTGCCGTTTTCAGGCCGGTAGCGGCACTCATAACCGGTCTTGTCGGCGGCGCTCTCGTCAACGTATTCGAGCAGGGCGGAAAGGCTCAGAAAAGCCCGCCGGAAAAATGTACGGATGAGTGCTGCAGCACTGAGAAAAACGGCAGAGCCGTCAGAGGATTGAAATACGGATTTATCACGCTGCCGCGGGACATCGGCAAGGCGATGCTGTTAGGCTTGGCTATAGCGGCCTTTATTTCCGCCCTGGTCCCGGACGGTTACTTCGCGGAAAAACTCGGAACCGGAATTTTCGCAATGGTCGTAATGATGTTCTTGGGCATACCGGTTTACGTGTGCGCAACGGCCTCGGTACCGGTGGCGGCGGCATTGATATTGAAAGGCCTGACGCCCGGCGCGGCCCTGGTCTTTCTCATGACAGGCCCGGCTACCAACGCCGCCTCGTTCATAACTATCTGGAAGGCACTGGGCAGAACCACAGCAATCATTTATCTGGCAACAGTGGCAGGCTGTGCTCTTCTGGGCGGAATTCTGCTCGATTTGCTGGCTACCAGGGCGGACATCGAAATCGCCGCCCACTCGCATTGGATGCTGCCGGCGGTCGTAAAATATGCCTCGGCGGTTGTGCTTTTAGCCATATTGGGTTACGCTTTATTCAGCAAGCCCAAAACCAGTCACAAATAGCACTTGATACTACCTCGTCCAGTATTCTACAAACAGGGCTAAATCTTCCATGTCGACAATTCCATCGCCAGATGGGTCCGGAGCAATATCGGCGGAAAGTTGCTCTGAAGTCTGCATCCACTGATCCATTAAGGTCGTAAAATCTTCGCAATCCACCACGCCGTCACCATTGAAGTCCGCCGGCACCGGTGATGTCAACTCGATGCCGTCGCCGGAGCCAAGATTACGGGAGTATTGCTTTAACAACGAATCATTCCAATGCTCGTGGGTGCCCAGGCTGGCAAGCCCAATACCATCATTGTTCGGGTCATAAAATGTCCCCGATGGAGGATTGTCGGCCAGCGCCGCTTCGTGCAGGTAGTCTTCGGCACCGTCGTAGTGCGGATAATCACTCCACTCGGTTCGGAGAAAATCGTAGCAGACCGAATCGATTGCAACCGGGTCCTGAGAAACAAACAGGCTGGACGGCCAATCGCCGTAAAACGGCGCCATATTCCATTTCACGGGCCGCGAATCCCAGTTCTGCCCGGCGAAAAGACCATCGACAAGATAGAGAACCGTCTTTCCGCCCAGCTCGGGATGCCCCATCAAATCCACGATAGCGCGATAGTATCCCATGCCCTTGCGATATACCGGCAGGCTGCTGTGCATATCGTAATAGTCATATCGCTGGCCCCGGAGAGTGCGGTCAGGATTTCTAAGAAGCGAGCCGTAATGGTTCTTGCCGCATACCGTTATTCCGCCGCTGTCATGGCTCTTGAGAATGGCAAAGTTGATCATATAGTCTGCCTCCGCAAACGAGCGCGGTATATAATCCTGCCTTTTGCCGTCTGCAGCGGATGTGCTCCAATGAAACTCAACATTTGAAAATGTCGATTGAGTTCGCCCATGCCCCCCGTAGCCGGCCATATAGCAAACGCTCGGGAACCTGGGATAAACGATATTATAATAAAAATTAGGAAATATCCGCCCTGGATCGCCAATAGTAATATCCACCTCGTTCACTCCGGCCACATTCACCAATTGGTCCAGCAGCGAAACGGTCATCTGCGGGGAATTGTCGATTCTGTTTTTATTGCTGTCTCGCTGCTCGAAGGTGCTCGTATTGGCATTGTAGCACATAGTATTGTTAATCTTTATGGCAATTTTCTCGCCTGAAGTGTATCCAATATCGCCTTTGCCCCGGCGAAGATTGAAATTCCGGAAAATAGCATCCCACGCGGCGGCATCCGAGCTCTCGCCGGCCAGGCCGCGAATCGCCCGCGAAATCATCTTGTCAACTACTGCCTGGTCGGTATGATTGTCATCGTACCAGTGCTCGGGCGAAGAATAGCCGTCCCAATCCGTTGCATTCGGATCGTGTATCCACACAACCCGCCCCGGATGCACACCCTGGGCAATCCCGATGGGAGCGTTGGCAGTTGGCTCGGCGGCGAAAGTCATCTTTCCTTCGCCTGTACTCAAAGCCATCCATACCGACCCGACACCCACGGCAACAAATACAGCATACAGCACATAACGTGCTTGCCTGTGATAGCGTCTGGCTTTACGAAAAGCGCCCACGGAACCAGCCAGACCCATAAGCCAGACGACAAAGCCGGACGCCAGAGGAAAAGCCACCCGCTGGCAGGGATACGTTGCCCGCGAAGGTTTCGGCAAAACGCGCACCAAAAACCATATAAGGGCAATAAATCCGGTGAATGGCAAAAGCCAGATCAACCAGCGATTTTTCGATTCATGAGCAATAAATTTATCCGCTTTCGGGCAACCTGATGGAACAGACTTTTTCTTTAATAGCAACATTTTACTTCCCTTTGAACAAGAGTAAAAAAATGTTTGTAAATCCTCCTAAAACCTCACAAATCTTTTTGCTGTCAATTATTACCTTATTAAATCTATTATCTATAACTATTTCGTTTTTGTCAAGATATGTTCGTTTGGGATGTCTTATCAAGAGCGATTAAGTCAAGAAGATAAGTTTCTGATTCTTGGGCTTGATATAATTGTACGTGTTTTAATTCTGGTTGTTCTATTATCTTTCTAATAGCTAACTTTAACCTCTTTTCTGTGTACAAACCAAAAACGATTTCTCTTATTGATGCTGGATTCAATCGTAAAAACCATGTTTTTTTGTTATTGAAATCTTTCAATGATGCCAAGCCTTGTGTACGTAAGTCCTCTAAAGCATCAACAGGAAATATCGCGCGAAATTCTTGCTCATACTCCCAATCAGATGATTTGGTTAATATGGTTATTAAGAATGCTTCTGGTGGAATCTCAAAATCAGTCAAGATATTTATGCGTGGGCGTTCTTCGGTATAATTAACCCTATCCATTTCAATACCTGTTTTAGGAAAGATACTATTGAAATCAATACCGATTATTGCTCCTTTATGCTCATCAGCATAATGTGTCCACATTACAGTGTTTCTTGCCGTCTTTGAAACGGATAGCAAGCAACTTTTTAAGTTCATTTCTGTTTGTAATTTTCGTGAGCTATCTGCAAGTCTTTTCTGAATCTCGCCTTTTTCATAAAGCTCATTCAATACTTGTTTGTAATTTGCTAGCTTAGGAATATTTCTTTTTTTCAAAACAGATAAATATCTTGTTTCGATTGCTACTTTATCATCCGGACAATAGAAAAACGGCAAACATTCAAGTGGGTCATTGACTTCTGAGATATATGGCAGCTTTAATTCTAACGATTCCAATATCTTTACTGTGCCAATTTGGTTGCAATATTTATACAAAATATTCATAAACCAAAATTTCCCATATATACTTCACTGAAGCACTCCTATTTTTACTGTCCAATATCATTTTCGCTCTTTAACTCTTAGCGGAGCCAATA
>CAZHBL010000593.1:0-3560 GCA_964530105.1 uncultured Pirellulales bacterium
ATATTTCTGACCATATTATACAGGAAACCGTCGCCTTCGACATTAACATATATCCACTTGTCCTCGGCTGTGACGTCACAACTGAAAATTGTCCGGACGGAACTTTCCCGCCGGTCGGCGGCGGATGCGAAGGATTTGAAATCTTTTGTTCCGACGAACATTTGTGCGGCCCGGTTCATCGCTCCGGCATCAAGTTTCTTCGATATGTGCCAGCACTGATTCAGTCGGAGGACGGGGCGGTATCGACCGGTGTAAATCGTATAGCGGTATAGCTTACTTTTGACACCGCCGAGCAGGTCGAATCCCCGTGGCGCTTCTTCGGCGGACGTTACCACTATTTCGTGAGGGAGCCGGTCGTTGATCGCATCGGCAAAATTCTCCGTGGGGATGGGCGATTCGATCTCGAACAGGGCGACCTGCCCCAGGGCGCTGACACCGGCATCGGTCCGGCTGGCGCCGTGAACATAAGTTCTGACTCCGACGAGATTCGAAAGGGCCTCGACAAGCTCACCCTGGATGGTTCTCTCGCCCGGTTGTATCTGCCAGCCGGAGTACCGGCTGCCATCGTACTGCACGGTGAGTTTTATCTTGCGAATAGCCATTTTCTCAAGAATAAAGGAGTCAGAATCCAGAATTCAGAATGATATTATCCAGCGTTTGATTTCTGAATTGTACGGTTATAAGCATCAAGTAATTTACTTACCTCTTCTACCTGTTTTAATATCTGTGAACAATCACAGTATCCTAAATCTTGAGCCAGCAGAAGATAATAACGGGACTCTTCCAATGAACCCTGTGCTATATTTAGAAAGCGGGACTTATCAGCTTTACCTGCCTTTTTGAATCCTTCGACGATATTTGCAGGAATGGACACAGCAGCTCGTCGAAGCTGAGAAGTAAGACCATAGATTTCAGATTGCGGAAAAGTGCTTGTAATTTTATAAGCAGCAAGGACGAATTTATGGGCTTTCTGCCAGACAATTAAATCTTGAAAGTGCCTCGCCGCTTGTCTCATTCTGACTCCTGGCTTCTGAATTCTGGATTCTACATTAAAGCAATTTTTCAGCGATTTGAACAGCGTTAAGAGCGGCACCTTTTCGCAACTGGTCGCCGGCCACCCAGATATTTATACCGCGGTTCTCAGGGATTGATTCATCCTGGCGAATCCGCCCGACGAAAATATCATCTTTGCCGGAAGCGTCGATCGGCATCGGGAAGCGGTTATGCTCGCGGTCGTCCAATACCGTCACGCCCATCGCTGTACCCAAAAGATCCCTTACCTGGTCCGGCGTAATCGGATCGGCAAACTCCAGGTTAATGCTCTCGCAGTGCGCCCGGAAAACGGGAATACGTATGCACGTACAGGTCACTGCAATCTCGGGGCAGTCGAATATCTTCCTGGTCTCTTTGACCATCTTGACCTCTTCCAGATTATATCCGTTCGGCTGGAGCGCAGAATCATGGCTGAAGGCGTTAAATGCAATCTGATACTTGAATGCGTTGCAGGTCGGCTCTTTGCCGGCAAGAATTTCGCGTGTCTGCTGATCCAGCTCAAGCATTGCCGACTGGCCCGCTCCGCTGGCGGCCTGATACGTGCTTACAACCATTCTCTTGACTGGATTTGCCTTATGCAGCGGCCAAACCGGCACAATACCAATAATCGTCGAACAGTTCGGATTCGCAATAATACCCTTATGCTGAGTGATCGCGTGCGGATTGATTTCCGGAATTACCAGCGGAACTTCCGGATCCATCCTGAAGGCCGAAGAATTATCCACGACAACCGCACCGGCCTGGACCGCGGGCGGAGCAAATTCTTTGCTGCGAGACGCTCCGGCACTGAATAAAGCGATATCAATCCCAGTGAAACTATTCTTCGTCAATTCTTCAACGATGTAAGTCTTACCCTTAAAATCGATTTTCTTGCCGGCCGAACGAATGCTCGCCAGCATCTTCAAAGAATCGAACGGAAAATCCCGCTCTTCGAGAATTTTTAGAAATTCCTGACCGACCGCGCCGGTCACTCCTGCTATCGCAAGATTACAGGCCATAACTATAAGCTCCTCAATTTCCTGTACTAAACTTAAGGGCAGCCGAACCGGACTGCCCATAAAACTTCCCGGAAAACCACAATCGGCACATTATAGCATCCATGACACTAAAATACAACGCTCCTGTCAATATTTTTTGCTATCCAGATCTTGTAGGGTGTGCAGCTTGTCTTTAAGCTGCACACGCTGAAATAGGCGCCCAGAACCGCGTGTGCAAAAAAAGACGTTTGCACACCCTACAGGGCTTCATCCGTTAATGTTCGTTGCCATATCGCCGCCATTAAGGACGCCGTGATAATGCAGATGAATACGAATATCGCCGCCGGCATAGCCGTTTTCTCGCTAAAATGCTTTAACGCCAGAACCGTCCCCAGGCCGGCGTTCTGCATCCCAATCTCGATCGCAAGCGTCCGCCTCCTGGGCACCTCCATCCGAAAAACCGATCCAACGCCATAGCCGGCCAGCATACCATAAACATTCAAAATGACCCCAGCGGCCACGATAACCGCCGTTACCTGTGCAAGGTAAGACTTGTTAAGAGCTATCACCAGCGAGCAGATAAATATGATGAACGTTACCGATATCGCCGGAAATACTGGCAGAATTTTCTCGACTTTGTTTTTGAAATAATGCCGCACCCCGAATCCTACAAACAACGGCACAATCACCATCTTGATGACACTGACCATCATATCCATGAACGGTACTTCCAGCCTCGATCTTGCCAGAAGGAACGTCAGGCCCGGCGTCAATACCGGACACAACAGCGTCGAGACCGTCGTAAGGGAAACAGAATACGCCGTATCCGCCTTGGCGATGTAACTCATCACATTACTCGCCATCGCCCCCGGCGCCGAACCTGTCAGTATCAATCCAACCGCAATCTCCGGCGGCAGGTTAAACAGCTTCGCCAAAAGAAACGCCCCTACCGGCATAAGGCTGAACTGTGCCACCGAGCCTATCAAAACGATAACCGGTTTTTGCGCAATTCGCTTAAAATCCTCGACCTGCAGCACCACCCCGATCCCGAACATGGTCAGCGCAAAGAACCAGTCCATGTAGCCCTTCAAAGCCACAAACGGCCCCGGCCAAAAATACGCCGCCACTCCGAACAAAACCACCCAAACCGCAAAATATTTCGTGTAAAATGGCAATACCTTTTTTAGCATAGAACAAAGTATAAAGCTCTACCGCCCTGCCGACAATCTCAAAAGTGCCCGATTCCAAGTGCTTTATCGAATCATAGGTTCATAAATCCGTTGACTTCCCGCTTATGAGGAGTATTCTAAATTTATTATTTATTCTCTGTGGAGACTGCATGGCCCAAAAATCTAAGATTGAATGGACTGAATCTACCTGGAATCCTTTAACCGGATGTACAAAAATCAGCGATGGCTGCAGAAACT
Source organism: uncultured Pirellulales bacterium (assembly GCA_964530105.1). Taxonomy (GTDB): domain Bacteria; phylum Planctomycetota; class Phycisphaerae; order Sedimentisphaerales; family Anaerobacaceae; genus JAFGPJ01. The sequence continues at coordinate 3,458 of CAZHBL010000593.1, forward strand.
GTTACGCCGAACGGATGGCTTTACGACTAAAAGCTGCAGGAAGCCCTAACTACGCCAATGGTTTCCAGGTTACCCTTCACGAACACGCTCTTGAAATTCCACT
>CAZHBL010000594.1:0-3556 GCA_964530105.1 uncultured Pirellulales bacterium
CAAATTCGCCCTTCTTGACATTCAAATTGACGCCTTTGAGCACGCGGACTTCGGTAGCACCCATCCGATAAGATTTATGAAGTCCTTCAGCCTTTAATATGAAATCGTCTTTACTCATAATCATTTATAATTGACCAACCTGCAAAGTCTCCACTGGTTTTTGTCTTGCCGCCTGCAAGCTCGGTATAAGTGCGCCGATCAGGCACGCGACTACCGCCGAAACGACAATGATCGCCAGAATCTTAAACTCAACCTTGTTTGGAATATCACCTATAGCATAAATTGTCCTGTCCCAAAGTTGAAATCCAAAATGCTTAAAAAGCCAGTCTTCTATACGGTTTATTTTCAGCAGGAAGATCCAGCCGGCCAATAAACCGAAGCCTGCCCCGATTATGCCCACGAGGAAGGCATATCCTGAAAATAATTCGATAATATCGACGTTCGAAACGCCTATGCTCTTCAGTATCCCGATGTCTTTACTCTTATGGCTGATAATCATATAAAAAACAACCAAAACAATAAAAACTGTCGTAATTCCCACAAAGCCAAACATAACGCTCATCTCCGTTTGCTCATTCTCCAATGGTGCGATAGACGAACGCCTGTATTGTTTCCAGCTTTGGACGGTGACCGTATCCAGCGTGTATGCTTGTGTTTCGCCGGCCTTGTCCTGCCTGAATTTTTGCCATAATGACTGTATTTTTTCACACCCGGCCTGTATTTTGACATCCGGCTTGAACCGTATATGGAGCCGGGAAGCCCTCTTAGTGGATTCTCCCATACCGCAAAGCAGTTGGGCCTGCTCGAACGGCAGATAAACGAGCGAGCCGTCAACCCGCGGCAGGCCGGTGCTTGACTGGTCGCTAAAGTAAAAAGTTTTCGTGTTGACCATATCCGTACCCGCCTGGGCCAGGGCACCTCTCGCGGTCAAGGGGAAGCAGCTTATCGAGTAGGCTATCCGGGGAAGGCTGGTTTCACTAAGATTTCGGCTATTGGTGTCTTGAAGGAGCATAAAGTCACCCAATACGCACCCGACCAGGTTCGCATCGTACGCAATCTCGAATGCTCTGGATGCATCATCCTTATGGTAATACAGGGTATCTCCGAAGCCGGTCGCCTGACTGTCCCTTACCGGATCGATCCCCATGATTTCAACGACATCATCCTGCTCCGAGCCTCTGCGCCTTTTAAGCGCGAAGCTTTTTATTGTCGGCGAAACAGCCTCGATAAAATCCTGTTGTTCGGCTAACTTTACAAAATCTTCGTAATATGCGAAACCTACCAATGATTCGGTCCCGACGACGCAGTCGCCCGCGAAGCGGTGATTTTTCTCTTTGAATTCATTCACAAGCCCCGCCATGACGGTCATCACCACGACGACGATAAAGACGCAAAGTGCAACCGCCAGAACCGCGAAATACGTGATTCGGCGTTTCAATAAATACCTGGTTGCGAGAATAATTTTGTACATAATCCCGTCACATGGAATTTCGAAAATCTTTTTCAGCTTTAGCTATTCGTATCGCAGGATATTGACCGGCTTTGTTCTTGCCGCGACGATTGCCGGTATCAGCGTTCCTATTGCTGCTGCAATAATTGCCAGCAATACAATACGCAGTGCCCAGGACCAGTTCACTTCATTGGGTATCTTGCTGAATAAATACACACTGCTCTTCCAGAGTTTCAATCCGAATATTATTCTGATCCATTCTTCAATCGTATTGACATTCCTTGTGATAACGTATCCGAGGACGGCGCCGAGACCCGAGCCGACCGTCCCGACACAGGCGCCGAAACCTACGAAAACAAACGCCACAGAGCTGCTTGTCGCCCCGCAGCTTTTGATTATCGCGATATCCTTTTGTTTGAGCCTGACGATCATATAAAATATGCAGAAAACCAGCAGAACAACGCCGAAGCTAACGACGCCGAAGATCAACAGCAACACTCCCATTTGTTTCTCATACGCGGCGATATATCGGCTTTGCAACTGTCTGGCTGTGTTAATAGTTGTTGATGTCATCAGATAAGGATCAGCATCAAGCTGCTCTTGAACAAATGTGCGCCATATTCCACGAATCACAGCCAGCGCAACATCCGTGTCGGTATTGTCTGCAAGCTTGATAAGGATTTGGCTGGCGACCGGTGATTTTTTGTCAGGGTATAAAGTCTCGCGCAGCTTCTCGATCGGCAGATACACGCAGCCGCTGTCGAATTGATAGACTCCTGTTTCGATAATATCCGCAATGGCGAATGTCATGACCTGTCTCTTGAAATCGGGCCTCGAACCGTCCTGGCTGTTTTGCCCTTTAACGGTTCCTGTGGTCAGGACAACGGTCCGGCCGAGCATTTTCTCGGCGGCATCGTAATTATACTCATCCGTCTGTTCGTCAGGTTCGCCCAGCACACCGATTCCTACAAACCCACCGGTTTTTTCCGGAGAATCCGGGACATTGAACGATGGCTCACCTGTCCCTTTGCCCTGCCTGCGCAAAAAGCGGGCAAATCCCGTTACTTTCGCTCTACCGGCGGGCTCAATCCCCCAGACTTCCACTGCCCGCACGTTGCCCCTGCCCAGATGCAGCAGACCGTAACCCGATATCATTGCCGTTGCCGCCTCGACCGATTCGGTTTGCTCCAGGCGTTCGACCAGCAGCGGGTATTTCTCGAATGTCATCGGCGGACTCAGGACAACATCACCGACCGCCTCGACGGCCGCTCGTTCGAATGTATCGATGAAACCGGTGAACAGACTTGCGACAACTATCAGCAATGACACGGAAAGAGCGACTGCGGCAATACTTAGGAAAACGATTTTTCTCTTACGCAGATATCGCAGCCACAGAAATAATTTCAGCATAGTATTAGTCGTCAGTACTAAGTCATCTATATAACTTCACGTTTTACGTGGTGTTTTGTTCAGGATTGAGCTCTAAGGTTTTGCAGGTCTTAGAAGAGGAAACAGCACCACGTCACGGATACTTTCAGCGCCGGTAAGCACCATTATCAACCTGTCGATTCCGATCCCCAGTCCGCCGGCCGGAGGCATACCGTATTTCAGAGCCGCTATAAAATCGCTGTCCATAGTCGCCATTGTTTCTTCCTGTCCGCGAAGCTGGATGTGGAAGTTTTCTTCCTGTTCCGCCGGATCATTCAATTCGGTATAGGCGTTTGCCAGTTCCATTCTGCCGATAAATAATTCAAAACGTTCGGCGTATTTCGGATCGTCTTTCTTACGTTTCGTTAAGGGACATAACTGAGCCGGATAATCTATCACAAAAGTTGGATTGACAAGATTATTCTCAACTGTAGTCTCAAAAACTTCGTTGACAACTACCACATCGTCCATCTGAGCTTCGTCCAGTTCGAGCTGTCTGGCCTTTACTCTGACGGCTTCTATATCATCGATATCACAGCCGCCGTATTCTTTCAGCAGGTCTGCGTATTTAGCACGCCGCCACGGCCGGGTGAAATCGATCGTGAGTTCCCCGAACTGGATTTGTTTTCCGCTGCCGTGTTTTTCCAGGCAAAGCGACACGACCTCCTCGGTCAGATC
>CAZHBL010000595.1:0-3549 GCA_964530105.1 uncultured Pirellulales bacterium
CGAGACTAATTCCAACGTCTTTGTATTCGAACGTTTTTATCACTGTCGGCGTAATTAAATCTGTAGTTTCTGTAATTCGTGACTGTGTAACAAATGCCCTGTTTTCTCCGACGATTATCTTTGCTTTACTGTGGTTGGAGGTTGTGATATGTGGCGTCGAAAGGATATTGACTCCCGATTTTTTCTCCAAAGCGTGTAGAATTGCTCCAATTCTGACGTCTGAGCCGGTTCCTCTCCACGCGCCGACAGCCAGACCCTCGAGATCTCCATTGACAAAATCCAATCGCGGCCCGAAATTAGTCGCCCCAAAGTATCGAACACTGTCATCCACGGACTCGTCAAGCGTGGCCCAGTCGATACCAATCTCCTTTAAGGCATCTTCACCCACCTCCATAATGAGCATTTCAACTAAAACCTGCTCCCGAACTATGTCCAGCTTTTCGATAATCTCGGCGATAACTTCGAAGTCCTGCGCCGAAGCCGCGATGATCAGGGCGTTTGTGCCCTCATCAGCGGTAACCTGCACCTGCTGTGTTCCTTCAATTGCGCCGGTGGTTCTCAAATTTGCAAGGGCCCCCGTAAGTGATTCGGCGGTTTCCTTCGCCGATGCGTTGGTAAGATAAACCACATGGACATTGTTGGCACCTCTCGGCCGCTGAGTATCAAGCTGCCGTGACAATGTCTTGATCATCTCGGTGTCCTGAGAATTTGCGGCGACAATAAGAGAGTTTGTTCTTACATCAGGCAGAATCTTCATACCCGTTTCAATCGCCGGTGTTGTGCGAGTACGCCCGGGCTGTGAAGGAACGCCCCCGTTTTTATCCATGATTTGGGTGATTTGATCGCTGAGCACCTGTGCAGAGGCATATATCAATGGGATTGTAGTAACCTGCTCTTTCGATCCTGGCACGTCAAGGTTATGAATAATTTTGGCGATATGATGTATATTCGAAGATGTGTCCGTCACAAAAATTGAATTTGTTCGAGGGTAGGTCGTCATGTGTAAGCCAGTGGTTAAAAGAGGCTTCACAATCTCACTTACTTCTTTAGCATCAGCGTACTTCAAGGGAATAATCTGGGTGACAATAGAATCATTCTGAGGAATTTCCGATGGGTCACTGCCGATGCGAACCAGCAAGTTTCGTCTCACAGCTTCTTCTCTCGGTATTATTTTAACCAGATCTCCGGTACCGGCCGGCACGGCGGCGTAACCTTTAACATCCAGAATGGATTCCATAACCTGGTAGATTTCACCGAGACGTATCTTTGTAGGCGACATCACCGTGACTGGACCCTTTATCCTGTCATCCACGACAAAATTAATGCCGGTTATATCGCCGATAGTCTTAAGCATTACTCGAATATCGACTTGGTCAAAGTTTACATATATTAGCTCGTCGGCCATGCCCGGTTTATCAAGTACAGGCAAATTCACTGTTGTCTCTGAAAACGGCTGCTCGCCGCCGGCCATCGTGCTAACTGCAAAATTCATGCAGAATATGCATATTAGCCAAATGATATTTCGTATTATTTTCCGTACTTTTTGCACGTTTGTGCTTACAGTTTCTAACCGCATTTGTTTTACTCACTCAACAATAGTTTTTCGATTTCCTAAGCACTCATCTCAACGAGAATGAGAACGCTTTGATTTTGTCGTCCCTCATGAGCTCGATATTCATAGCTGTCTGGGACCGAGCTTTCATGGAAATCTGGTAAGCCTTCTGCTTGCTGTCCAATCGTTGTCCATTCACGGCACGAATGACGTCGCCGTTTTTCAAGCCAAGGTTTTCTGCCCCCTTGATGTTCTCTAAGCCCGTTATTCTAAGTCCTTCTACCTGGCCGTCGATGGTGTGTGGTTCGATATTCGCCTTCGGTATCATTGTTGCTGCGTATCTGAGCTTATCTGCGAAAGTAGGATTAGACTTAGCTGCCGGATGAGCTTCAACTGGTTGGGTGGCGTTTTTTGCCATAGTTACCTCGGGATTGTCGGTGTCTTGCTTTTGGGATTCTTTGATGCGCAGGTTTATTTTCCTTCTTTGCCCCTGATGAAGCAACACTATCCCATCCTTCTCGATGCTCTCGACATAGGCGGTTTCAACGGTATCGCCGGTCTTGTACACGTTGAGCACATTTGTTTTAAGATCCTTTATGATTGCCCGGGAAATCTCCGGATTGCCGGCCACTGTACCAAGCAATGCGATGCCGAGTTCTTCTTCGCCAGACCATGTTGAGTCGGCATTATTATCGACCTGCAGTGGTTTGTCTGCCACCAGTGTTGAAGCGGAGGTTCCAAATATATCTTGCTCGACAATAGCTGAATAGTCTTGAACCGAGGTCTTCGGTAAACTTGCCGGCTTAAATGCGGCTGTATTTTCGCTACCTACTGCCGATTTTGCCATCAAGACCTTATGCATGTGCTGCGACATCGTTACTGCCCTGACGGCTACATAACCCAGAATCAAAACCATCGCTAACTTAATAATCAATAGGGACTTATGCTTATAGCTTTTGTTGTTTTTCTTTACCAAAACACACCTTCTTCCATTTTTTTTATGTTCGGCACTTACTAATAGGACCTTGCCGGTTTATATTGCAATCGTCATATCGGACCTTAAGTGGCTATCGTTTAGTTCCGCCATTGGTGTCAAATGTAACGTTTTTTCTGAGTTTTAATTGGCGAGCTGGCCACCCGACCCACAAGGAAGGGGGATTTGCCGGTATATAATCCGGAAAATCTCCTTGAAGCGAAGCTGCCAAACTTTAACAATCTATCGGCTTATTGCTACTTTGTATTTAGGAAAGACTCTTTCCTTAATTGCATCATACCTCTCATATTCTCTACTTTTCCAGACATCTGAAAAACTTTCCGGCGGGAAAAAACAGTAATTTACCTCAATTTATATATCCAGAACGCTGATTTTAATGAAAAAACGAGCTTTTTTATAAGACTTCACAGCTGGCGGAACATCATAGAAATCATCACCCAAATCGAACCTTTACGTTAACACGATTGCCAATGAAAGATAGCAGACATTAGCTAACCCGTGAAACAAAATAGGCGCTAATAGCGATCTGGTCCGAATAAACAACCAGCCAAGAACTAAACCCGGCAAGAATACGAGGACCGATATTATCTGGCCTTGGGCTATGATATGAGCTACTGTAAAACAAGCTGCTGATATTACTATGCTGGTCCATTGCTGTAGTCGGGGCAGCTTGCCCATTATTGGAGTTGTTAATATGAGGATATTGCTCTGTACATAACCCCTGAAAAATACTTCTTCAGATAGCGCAACATACATGAACTGATAAAATAACCAATATCCCCAGTTCTGTCTCTGCGACAGCACAGGCAGTAAAGGTAGTTTTAATTCAAAAGATTTCAGCAGCCACAAACCACCGAGCGTAAGTGGAAAAAGCACAATGCAGGTCCATCCCAGCACAATGAGAGAATCCTTCATTTGCCTGATGCTGAAACCGAACTTGGGGAACTTACGTTTCTTAAGCGCTGTCGGAATAAATGCGGCAAATATCAAAATACATGGGGTA
>CAZHBL010000596.1:0-3540 GCA_964530105.1 uncultured Pirellulales bacterium
GCCGAAGAGTACGACAAGCCGGTTAAGATTCGCCTTTGCGATACGCTGGGATTCGGCATACCGTGGGCGGGAATTGCCCTGCCGCGGAGCGTTCCGAAACTCATCCACGGGCTTCGACAGATCGGGGTTCCCTCCGAGTGGCTCGAATGGCACGGGCATAATGATTTCCATAAGGTTCAGGTGGACGCCGCCACTGCGTGGCTGTACGGCTGCTGTGCCGCCAATGCTGCGATATTCGGCAACGGCGAGCGGACGGGCAACCCGCCGCTTGAAGCGCTCGTTGTCGAGCACGCCCAGCTCAAAGGAATGACAAAGGGCGTTAACTACGGAGCGATCACGGAACTGGCGGAGTACGCGCAAAAAGAGTTGGATATCGAGATTCCGGGCAACTATCCGCTGGTTGGAAGGGATTTCAACGTGACCCGGGCCGGCATTCACGCCGACGGCCTGTTGAAAAACGAGGAAATATATAACTGCTTCGACACGCAAAAATTGCTCGATCGTCCGATCGGCGTGGCGATCACAGACAAGACCGGGGCGGCGGGAATCAAGCACTGGATCGAGGCCAGGTTCGAGATCCAAATCCCAAAGCACGACCCGCGAGTCACCAGGATTAAAGATCAAATCGACGCCGAGTACGCGGTGGACAGAGTATCGAGTATATCGGACAAGGAAATGTTCCAATGGGTGCGGGACGCCTTCGGCAGTGATGTGCCGAAAGAAAAATCAAATATTAAAATTTAAATATGATAACGCTATTCTTTTAGGCGTTCTGAGCGCACCGTAAGGCGTCCTTTAGGGAAAGCGAAGAATCTATATTGCTACACGTGATCCTTCGGCTTTGCCTCAGGATGACACTAACGTGTCATTTTTGCATTTTAATCTTATATGAGATCGGATGCACGATAGGGGACACGAAATTAAAGCGGTATTGTTCGACCTTGGCGAAACTTTGCTGGACTTCGGTAAAGTAAAGACAACTCGGCTGTTTCGGCAGGGGGCGAGATTATCGTACGATTTTCTCAAAAGTTGCGACCAGCCGGTCGGCAGCTTTGAATATTACTGCTGGAGCAATCTGATAGCACTGCGCTTTTGGCACCTGATTTCCAATATAACGAAAAACGATATCAATTCATCGGCGCTGTTAAGGGGGCTCGGTACAAAAAAAGGCATAAAACTCGATAGCCAGCAGTGGCGGGATTTTGCATGGCTCTGGTACGAACCTCTGAGCAAAATCGCCACGACCGAACCGGGACTCAAAGAGACATTGGCCGCGGTAAGGGCGGTTCACGAACCGCTCCTACCGCTCGGTATTCTCTCCAACACCTTTGTAAACGCCCATTCTATCGAGAAACATCTAAAGCAGCTGGGCCTGCTGGATTTCTTTACGGTCAGAATGTATTCGTACGAATTTGATTTTCGCAAGCCCGATATTCGAATCTTCAAAATCGCCGCCGAGCGGATAGGCGAGGCGGCCGAGAATATCCTGTACGTCGGAGACCGCATCGATATGGACATTATACCCGCGCTGAAAATCGGAATGCAGCCGGTCTTAAAATGCGCCTATACCAACGCTGGAAAAACACCGCCAAACGGGGCCTTCAAAATAACCTGCATTTCCGAACTGCCGGCCCTGATAAAAAAAATCAACGCCGCAGCATCACACTGAATACAAACGAGTCTGTTTCTGGCGTATCTGTTTGAAGAGTATAAGCGAGATACGAAAGGACATCAATCAAAGAGAGATAGAAGTAATGTACCTGGATTTCGGTCAGATTTTCCGGATTTCAGAGATCCTATGTCACAGACACGGCCTCAATGATACTAATCTCATGAGCAGTAGAAACGATGCGGTTCAGTTTCAGTCCTGCATGTGGAAGCAATCGCCGGTATTGCTCTTCGGTACGCTCGCGCCCGCCGACAATCAGCATCATTAAATCGAGCCACTTCCCGAAGCACGGTTCGTTCATGGGCGGGATCACAGTCTCGACCAAAAGCACCCTGCCTTCAGGATTCATTGCTTTGCGGCAGTTACTCAGGATAGAGATCGCATCGTCGTCATCCCAATCGTGGATAATGTGCCGCAGGACATAGACATCGGCGCTCGGGACAGAAGTAAAGAAATCACCTCCGACAACCTGGCAGCGATCAGATAAGTCCGGATCCGAGAACGTTTCTTTAGCACGGTCTGCAACGGCGGGCAAATCAAACAGGATACCGTTTACTGCCGGATGCCGATTGAGAATCGCTGCCAGCATCAAACCATTGCCGCCGCCGATATCCATCACAGTCTCAAAGGCAGAGAAATCATAAGCATCAAGCATCGGCTCTGTCTCGGCTATACCATGTACCATCATGGCTTTATCATAAATTGCGTGCCGGTCCGGATGCTCGGTCATATATTGGAAAAAAGGCTTGCCGTAGGTCTTGTCGAATCCCCCCTTGCCGGTTTTTGCGGAATACAACAAATTGCCCCATGATTGATATAACTCCATGCCTGTCATGATGGCGAATGACTGCAGCGAGTTCGGGACATCGCTTCGCAGGTTCTCCGCAACCGGTGTCAGAGAAAATCGGCCATCCTCATCTTCGGTGAATATGCCGGCGCTGGCAAGAGCACGCAATACACGATAGAGAGCATTACCATGCGCATTGGTGGCTTGTGCCAATTCTTCGGCCGTCCGGGGACCGTCGATCAACAAATCGGCAATCCCAAGATCCGCCGCAACATAAATAGCCTGTGTAAACCATCCGCCTATCGCGAACTCCGTCAATCGTCTGCTTGACTGAACGTCAACCACTGTACTGGTCATAAATTTGCACTTTCAAATTCTAAAAACTTTTTACTTTTCAGGTATACTTTTTTACGAACGAATTACTTTCAAAATAACCTTTTATTGGATTAATAAGTAAAGTATTCCTATAGTTATACTATGAATTTATATAAAATCATTTCGATAGTCAATATTTTTAAAAATTATTGAAGAATTTAAGGTTCATCCGAATAATGCATAGGTTGGCTGGACAAATTGGCTCCCTGGGATTGTCTTGAGAAAAAAATCGTTTGGGCAGAAGCTTAAATTTGGGCATGTGGGTGAAATTTTCACCTCTGGGGCCCCGAACGATTTTTCTCGGTCGCTCCGAACATCGAATGCACCTGCACATTATACGGAAGAACACGAAGTTTTAACAAGATTTGATTATTTCGTGTTATCTTTTGTGTTCTGCTACGCTCAAAGCTTGCCCTGTGGAATTCGAAAGGATGAAGTGTGGAATCACGGAGATTTTTTCAGAATTTGGTTGATATTCATATTTGAATAACGTATAATATATATCAAACATACATGATCATATGTAGAATAGTTCATGTTCAATTGTCAATCCGTAGGTTCTGATCAATTGAAAAAAGCATTTTTCGATATAAGTCAGTTCTCAAATTATTCACTTTGTGCCTCAGAACTTTTAAAGCTTGGAAAATATAGTCCATTTGAAAAAACGTAACATCTCACTCAAGTGCCACTCTTGGCGGAAGCGGTGGTA
>CAZHBL010000597.1:0-3540 GCA_964530105.1 uncultured Pirellulales bacterium
AGCTTGCACATGGCTTCGGCCAGCATGGCCGCGTTGAATTCGGAGTTGATGACCGAATTGCCCCATTCGTCTTCCACGATCAGGGAGGGCCCCAGCCGGTAGTAGCGGAAACCGCCGCCGCCTTTCCAGTTGACTGCCTTGGTGATGCCGCCGTAATCTTCGCCGTCGATGACCTTTTTCATGCGTGGGATGATGTGTGTGTGGCAGTGTTCGCCCAACTCCACCATGATCCAGCGGCGCCCCATCTTGTGGGCGACTGCGCCGGTCGTGCCCGAACCGGCGAAGGAGTCGAGGACCAGGTCACCGGGCTGGGTTGCCACATCAAGGACCCGCTTGATCAGGCGTTCAGGTTTTGGAGTCATGAAAATCTCTGCTCCGTCCGCAAGTAACGCGCGGATCTCATTCTTGGCTTCTGCATTATGTCCCGCTTCTTCGTATGTCCAAAGAGTTGCAGGCACAACTCCAGCTCTTACGTTTTTCAGAAAGCGCTTTTGGGAAGGGATGCTTGTGCCATCATGGCCCCACCATATTTGGTCCGTACGGATCAGTTCATCCAGCCTGGATTTTTTGAAGCGCCAGTATGTACCCCGAGGTGGTTTTATGATCCGACCAGAAGGGCTCTTTATTTCATATAGACCATTGCTGTATGGATTTCGGGCATGTAGGGGCGTCGCTTTCCACGGCCCCCTTGGGTCTTCATCAGGATTTGAATATGCCGCATCTTGCTTCTCAGTACGGGGAACTAAGAAACGTGTCCATTTCTCGCTCTCCTTTGCATATACCAGTATGTAGTCATGCATATCGGAGAAATGGCGCGCAGAATTTTTTACAGTGTATATCTTCTGCCAAACAATCGTAGCAATAAAGTTCGAACGACCAAATACCTCATCCATCATCACTTTGAAATAATGACACTCGTTGTCATCCATTGAAATCCAGATGCTGCCTTCGACGGCAAGAAGTTGCCTTAGAACCACCATACGATCACGCATCAGCGATAGCCATACTGAATGCTCAACACCATCATCGTAATGCTCCCAAGCCGATCCGGTGTTATACGGCGGATCAATATAGATGCACTTGATCTTGCCAGCGAACTCCTGCTCCAGAGCTTTCAGAGCCAGCAGGTTGTCGCCGAAGATTAGCCGGTTATCGAAAATATCGTCGTCGCTGACACGGTGCCTAGCGTGGTAGGACTTCTCCGGAACCTCGATCAGGATTCTCGGCTCCAGTCTGGGCCGGTTCTCCTTGCCGATCCATGTCAGTTCGAGTTTTGTTTTCTTGTTGGCCATGTTTATCCTATACGCGATGGTAGGCCAAGCTTGTTGAACAAGACGGCGTTCCGCTTCTTTGCATCGGTCACCATCTTGCTGTACGAGATCACCTCAAAGTATGCGTTATACTGTTTCTTGAACCCAAAAAAGCCCTGGCCATCCGGTGTCTTCATTAACTCAAAGTCATATGCTAACTGTTCCAGATGGGAGCCGATATCGCACACGACATAGCAATAGAACGGGATACCCTCCGGAACAGGGACATCGCGCCCATCCGGGGTTCGTGCTTTTCCGGATCCAATGTCCGTGATGTATTTCCGGATCTGTACGAAGGGGTTCTTCTCCTCCGTATAGTCGTCGCGCATCGGTCGCTTGAACTCGATGATCACTATTGCCGGGAAAGGAGCCTCCGTGGCTGGCGCAAATGCGCACGCTTTGTCGAAAACAATGATATCGGGTTCCTTTCGGCTTTTGTTATTCAGTGTTTCCATGGTCCGCAGTTGCTTGTCAGAGGCCAGGAAGGCATGATATGCTAGCTTTTCATCGATCAGCCACAGGTTTTGCCCATCCGGCAGAACCTCATCTGACGTCGCACCCATGGGAAAGATGATGTTGTGAATGCGGTCCTCCCGTCGGTACTTACCATTATCCTGTGTGCCTAGCTGTTTTTCCAGGAAGTCCAAAATTGCCTTGCGATGACAAACATACCTGGCCAGATCGGCCGCATTCACGTCGCTGACTTTCTCGAAGTACTCCTTCAAGTTGGCGTTATACTCGTCGAAGCCGTCCTCGCCATCCTGGTCATCTTGCAGCAGTCCTTGCCCCTCGGCCTTAAGCTCAACCTGAAAGTCGTGGTATGCCTCATACAACTGGAGGTCGAGGTCATCGTCCTCGATTTCAGGATCGATCATCTCGACCTTGCCACTGATGTGCTTCAAGATGGGGCGATACATTGGCGCTTCCGTCGCCACAAAACGATCAATACGTTCCGCCTTATTCTGTCGCACGGTTTCGGTAAAGGGAGACAGATATAGCCCGCACTGTTCCACAACAGTATCCCTGATTTGCCTCCAAGTGATGTCCTTGGCGAAGAGTTCGCTCTTGTCCTTGGCTATCGTGAAATCCGTTCGTTCCGAGTTGACTGTTGAATTCAACAGGCCAGAGTCAATATAGGCAGCGTAAACGAATTTCCGACCATCGGTATCTTCAAGATGGCGGACAAGATTGGGTACTTTTCCGGATAGTCTTTCCGATTTCACGACGCGGTCATTGGCACAGAAATGGGCAAGGTGCTCTTTGGCATGCGCAGAATACAGGCGGACGTGGAGGATTCGGAAATCATGATCACCTACCTTGAACTCCACCACCGTAGACTTTGCGGCCATCTCTTGTTCGAATATGTTGTTGAGACTAAGTGATTCACCGGTGGCGTCCTCATTTAGAGTAATTGTTGGGCAATTTGGCCTGATGAAATACTCCAAGCAATACTCGATGATGTAGGCTGCAATCGTATCGAGCTTCCGTGGGCACTGTCTTCTGTATGTCTCTTTGAACCCGGCAAGCGTAACAATCGTCAAAGGGGTGGCATGATCTGACTCGACGCCGGATAGTTCGCTGATCCCATCGCCTTGTGCCGAGAAGCGAAAAGACCGAGTGACCATCTTGTCGCCATGTTGATAATGGCTTTCGATGTTGGCGTATTCAAAGGCTACTAGCCAAAGGAATCGGCCCACTCCTTTGCCGCCACGTGATGTCTTGTACGTTGTATCGGATGTCTCAAACGCACCGTAGTTGTCATCAGTAAAGCCAATGCCGTTGTCCGTGATCTTGAAACCTACGATGTCACCAAGCGACTGATCGCGGTCTGAGAATAGATGTTCATCGCGTCGAACAGTTACCTCTATGTGGCCCTTCGCCTTCGCCATGTCTTCAATGGCCTCAATCGAGTTGACAATCGCTTCGTATAACGGCAAAAGTGGCTTGCTGGCCGGAAGCGATACGTTCCGCACACGCCCTTGAACGTCGGTTTGCATGGTTCAGATTACCTCCCACCGGATAACGAACAGCGTCTGCACATTTCGCCGCTGTTTCAGTTGTTTCTCTATGTTTGCGATAAGTTCTTCACGCTTCGCGTCGATGGCATCCTGTTCGTCGAACAACTCGCGGCGTTTGTTGTTCCGCATCTTCTCCAGAGTTTTGATGACCTTCTGCGCCGCCAGTTTGTCCTGCAGCGACTGCGCCAAGGCCGCCGTCTTGCGGGCCTCGC
>CAZHBL010000598.1:0-3532 GCA_964530105.1 uncultured Pirellulales bacterium
CGAGTTGGGTTATTCACTCAGCCATGCCTTCGGGGCCGTGTTCGACAATCCCGATCTCATCGCCGCCTGCGTCGTCGGCGATGGGGAGGCGGAGACGGGTCCGCTGGCGACGTCGTGGCAGTCTAATAAATTTCTTAATCCGATAACCGATGGCGCGGTGCTGCCGATCCTGCATCTCAACGGCTACAAGATTGCCAACCCGACCGTGCTGGCCCGCATCGAACCGGAGGAACTTGACCAGTTTCTGCGCGGCAATGGGTGGACGCCCCATTACGTCGAGGGACATGAGCCGGCGCTGATGCACGAGGCCATGGCCGCGACGCTCGACACGGTGGTGGAAGACATCAAGCGCATCCAGCACGAAGCCCGCGTCAACGGCAACACCATGCGCCCTCGCTGGCCCATGATCGTCCTTAAATCACCCAAGGGCTGGACCGGACCGAAAGTCGTCGATGGCCTGCAAATCGAGGGTACCTTCCGGGCCCACCAGATCCCGCTGTTGGTGGATAAAGAGCATCCGGACCATCTAAAACTCCTTGAAAGCTGGATGAAAAGCTATAAAGCCGAGGAACTCTTTGATAAAGAGGGCCGCCTCATGCCGGAGCTGGCGGATCTCGCGCCCGAGGGCGAGCGGAGAATGGGCGCGAATCCCAACGCCAACGGGGGCCTGCTGCTGCGCGACCTCATCATGCCGGACTTTCGGGATTACGCGGTGAAAGTGCCGTCCCCTGGCGCCGTGCACGCGTCCGACACACATGAGCTGGGCGTGTTCCTGCGCGATGTGGCCAAACTCAATCAGCCGCAGCGCAATTTCCGGATCTTCGGCGCCGATGAGACGCTATCCAACCGCTTGAACGCCGTTTTTGAAGTCACCAACCGGCAGTGGGATGCGCGGACACAAGATAACGATGAGTTCCTCGCCCCGGAAGGCCGCGTCATGGAAATGTTGAGCGAGCACCAGTGCGAAGGCTGGCTCGAAGGGTATCTGCTCACCGGCCGGCACGGACTCTTCAACAGCTACGAAGCGTTCATTCATATCGTTGATTCGATGTTCAACCAGCACGCCAAGTGGTTGAAGGTCTCGGCGGGACTGCCGTGGCGGCGTAAAATCGCGTCGCTGAACTACCTGCTGGCTTCGCATGTCTGGCAGCAGATGCATAACGGCTTGACCCATCAGGATCCCGGTTTCATCGATCTGGTGGTGAACAAGAAAGCCTCCGTCGTGCGGGTCTATTTGCCGCCGGATGCCAACTGCCTGCTCTCGGTCTGGGATCATTGCCTGCGCAGCCGCCACTATGTCAATGTCGTGATCGCGGGAAAATATCAAGCGCCGCAATGGCTGACAATGGACGAGGCCGTCAAGCACTGCACCGTGGGTATCGGCATCTGGCACTGGGCCGGAACAGACCAGGGCAGAGATCCGGACGTGGTGATGGCCTGCTGCGGCGACGTACCCACGCTTGAAACGCTTGCCGCCGTCTCCATCCTGCGCGAGCATCTGCCCGATCTGAAAATCCGGGTAGTGAATGTCGTCGATCTGATGAAGCTGGAACCCAATACGGAACATCCGCACGGGTTGAGCGACGAGGCTTTTGACGCGCTCTTCACCAAGGACAAACATGTCATCTTCGCCTTCCACGGTTATCCGTGGTTGATTCACCGATTGACCTATCGCCGCACCAACCAAGCCAACCTCCACGTCCGCGGCTACAAGGAAGAAGGCACCATCACCACGCCCTTCGACATGACGGTGCTGAACGATCTGGACCGTTTCCACCTCGTGATGGACGTCATCGACCGCCTGCCGCAGACCGGTGAAAAAGGTCATGTCCTCAAGCAGCGCCTGCAAGCCAAGCTCATCGAGCACAAACAATACATCGAAAAGCATGGTCAGGACATGCCTGAGATTCGTAACTGGAAGTGGGGCCTTTAGAAAAGTTCGGAACATAAAGAGGATAATATCATTTGACCAGGCAGTAACGAAACTTAATTGCATCGGTTATTAAATACAGAAAGGAGTTTTGTATGAAGCTGAATACAAAGGCGTTTGCATTGACATGCAGTTTGATTTGGGGATTCGGAGTTTTCGCATTGGTGTGGTGGATCATGGCTTTTGACGGGCCAACAGGAGAAATTACCCTTATCGGAGAAATATACCGGGGCTTTTCGATTACACCTCTTGGCAGTTTAATCGGTTTGGGCTGGGCATTGGTGGATGGTTTCGTCGGAGGCCTTGTTTTTGCCTGGCTTTACAATATACTTAGCAGCAGATGGAGCCATTCCAAATAAGTGTTCAATTACTTATAGACACTGCGAAAAAGGACGACATGAACGTTATGTGTCCGGGTGGTCGGGTTACCGGATATTCTTTGTCCCGGGATTTGGTCCAGATGTTCCTGAACGCTCATTTCATGGGAGCCGAACGGTTCAAACGCCCGTCTTGCGAAAGTAGCGGCACTGGAACCTAAGGAGGCGACACAATGAAAGATAATTCTTTGAAGCAAGTGGGAATGCTCGGCCAATCAATTTGGCTCGATTACATCAGGCGTGACCTGATCACCGGTGGCGGGCTTCGGCGTCTGATCAAAGAGGATGGACTGTGTGGAATGACCTCGAATCCATCCATTTTCGAGAAGGCGATAGCGGAAAGCCACATTTACGACAAGGATATTCATGACATGGCCCTCAAGAAAAGAGATGTTAAAGAAATCTATGAAGCTCTCAGTCAGCGCGATGTACAGAACGCTTCCGATAAGTTTAGGTCTGTATATGAAAAGACTGACGGCAAGGACGGATATGTCAGCCTGGAAGTTAATCCTCATCTTGCGCATGACACCAAAGGTACAATTGAGGAAGCCCGCCGATTATGGGCCGCGCTTAACAGACCCAACGTCTTAATCAAAGTCCCGGCGACATACGATGGTCTGCATGCTATCCAGCAACTCATCAGCGAAGGAATCAACGTCAACGTGACGTTGCTCTTTGGCTTACCTCGTTATCGACAGGTTGCGGAAGCTTATATTGCGGGTCTCGAGGCGAGAACATCTCAAGGAAAACCAGTGGAACATATTACCTCGGTGGCCAGTTTCTTTCTAAGCCGTATTGACACTCTGGTGGACCCGCTGCTTGAGAAATTTCTCAATCCAGCCGGTGAGAAGACGGAAATTGCCAAGAAAGTGTATGGACAAGTTGCCATCGCAAGTGCGAAAATTGCTTATCAAACATACAAAGAAATTTTCGGCAGTGACCGATTTAAAAAACTGGCTGATAAAGGTGCATTCGCACAGCGACTGCTCTGGGCCAGTACCAGTACCAAGAATCCGGATTATAGCGATGTAAAATACATCGAATCGCTAATCGGCTCTGACACCGTCAACACAGTTCCGCCTGAAACCATCGATGCCTACCGTGATCATGGCGATCCAAAATCACGCATCGAACAAGATGTTAAAGAAGCCAATTGGATAATGAAACGATTGCCGGAACTCGGGATCAGCATCGATAAGGTGACCCAGCAGCTTGAAGACGAAGG
>CAZHBL010000599.1:0-3529 GCA_964530105.1 uncultured Pirellulales bacterium
TTTTCGGAAGCGACGTGGACGATGGAAGATTGGCCGCGTTGACAAAAATCGCCGCCCCCCTGGCCCAAAAGAACGGCGTTCAGTACAAGATGTGTAATCCGAAAAAGCAAGAAATGCCAGGGGCATTCGATTACACAGCTTTGATGGCGCCAATTCCCACTTTGGTCGCCGCCGCGGTGCACGATTCCGCCGAGCGGGGCCTGATAAATATCTTTGCCGGCATCCCGGCAACGGTCAGCGGAGAAATTGACCTCGATGCTTACATTGAAAAGCGGCTGTACTTCATCGGGACAAGCGGCTCGACTTTGGAAGATATGAAGCTCATGCTTTCCAAAGCCGAATCCGGCCGGCTCGATACGAATCTGAGCGTTGCAGCGATCAGCGGGCTTGAAGGCGCCACCGCCGGTATTCGGGCGGTCGAGAACCGTTCGATTGCAGGCAAGATCATCGTCTATCCGGCCTGCCGGGCCCTGGGACTGGTGAGACTGAAAGAGCTGGCCGAAAAAATGCCGGACGTTGCCGAGTGCCTCAGCGATGGACTCTGGACCAGATTGGCGGAAAAGAAACTTCTGGAAAATTGTGCCTCTTGAGTGTCAAATTAACAATAAAATATACCTGTAAGGATTCATGATGAACAGTTTGAAGAATATCGAAAAAACGTATGAGGCGGCACGGCAGCGTTACGCCGAATTAGGTATCGACACAGATAAGGCGACCGAACGACTGAGCAAAATAGCCATTTCACTGCACTGCTGGCAGGGAGACGATGTCGGCGGATTCGAGAGCGAGCAAGGGCTCAGCGGGGGCGGCATCATGGCCACCGGCGCGTATCCGGGCAAGGCTCGTACGCCCGATGAATTGCGAACCGACATTGACAAAGCACTGAGCCTGATACCGGGAAAACACAGGCTGAACCTGCACGCAATGTACGCCGAAGCCGCCGGTAAGGTCGAGCGCAACGAATTAGAGCCGAAGCACTTCACGGCATGGATCGACTGGGCCAAAGCAAACGGCATGGGAATGGATTTCAACGGGACATTTTTCTCACATCCGAAAGCCGATAGTGGTTTCACCCTATCCAGTGCTGATGAAGAGATACGCAAGTTCTGGATCGAACACGGGATAGTATGCCGAAAGATCGGTGCTGCGATGGGCAAAGAATTAGGCAGTCCCTGCGTGACAAACTTGTGGATTGCAGATGGCTACAAAGACATTCCCGCCGACCGCAAAGGACCTCGCGAACGGCTGAAAAAATCGCTCGATGAAATCTTCGCCGAAACAATCGACCGGAGCCAACTTCTGGATGCAGTTGAATGTAAGCTGTTCGGTCTCGGCTCGGAAAGCTACGTTGTCGGCTCGCATGAATTCTATCTGGCTTATGCGATCGAAAATAAAACACTGCTTTGCCTGGATACGGGTCACTTCCACCCGACGGAGGTCGTCTCCGACAAGATATCATCGGTATTGACTTTTCTCGATGAAATCCTGCTCCACGTCAGCAGAGGCGTGCGGTGGGACAGCGACCACGTGGTGATTCTCTCGGACGAGCTGCGCGCCATCGCGCAGGAGATCGTTCGCGGCGATTATCTCGAACGGGTACATATCGGCCTGGACTTCTTCGACGCCAGCATAAACCGCATCGCGGCATGGGTGATAGGGACAAGATGTATGATAAAGGCCCTCTTAATCGCCCTGCTGGAGCCTTCGGAAAAGATACGCCGAATGGAGCTTAAAGGCGATTACACCGGACGCCTGGCGATGCAGGAAGAGCTTAAGACAATGCCCTTCGGAGCGGTCTGGGATTACTATTGCACGAAAATGGAGACCCCGGCCGGCGAATCATGGCTGGATGAGACCAGAGCCTATGAAAAGGATGTTCTCAGCAATCGCGGGTAGAACCGATACTTATCACTGTTAAAAGTAAGGGAGACGGCATGGATACACAGCAGCAATCGCATCAGACGCAAGTGGGAAGCGAGTTCGAGCGAGAGCCGGTGCCGAAGAGTGCGCTGCTCGGCTTCAAGAGCTTCATCGGAATGTACGCCGGCGAACATTGTGCCGGGACTGAGTTAATGCTCGGGCCGCTATTTGTCGCCGCAGGAGTCAGCGCCTTCGACCTTATCATGGGTCTTCTCCTCGGTAACGCCCTTGCAGTCCTTAGCTGGATGTTCCTATGTGCGCCGATAGCCACACGAAGCCGCCTGACGCTCTACTATCAACTCGAGAAGATTTGCGGCCGCAAGCTCGTGACACTGTACAACCTTGCCAACGGTGTAATGTTCTGCTTCCTCGCCGGGGCGATGGTGACAGTCTCGGCAACGGCAATCGGCGTCTGGTTCAAATTCAAAATGCCGGGCCTTAACGACCTGTACCCCAACAGCGTCGGCTGGGTCCTCGCTGTCGCTGTAGCCGGGGGGCTCATTGCCATCGTCGCCGCATACGGCTACCAAACCGTATCAAAATTCGCAAACGTGGCCGCCCCGTGGATGGTTCTGGTGTTTCTGGCCTTCGGATTCGTGGGCCTTCGCCAGTTCATCCAGACAACAGGCACCGAAATCAGCTCGCTCGGCGATCTCTGGGAATTGGCCACTACCAAGATATGGACAGGCGGGGCGCCTCAGGAAGGGCAGGTCAAATTCACCTTTTGGCATGTCACGTTCTTCGCGTGGTTTTGCAATATGGCCATGCACATCGGTATGAGCGACCTGTCCGTGTTTCGATTCGCGAAAAAATCCTGGTACGGCGTTGCCAGCGGTGCGGGTATGTACGTAGGGCACTTTATGGCATGGATCAGCGCTTCGATCCTCTATGCCTATCAATTGCACCTTGATCCTACCGACACGGATGTGCTGCCGGGTCCGCTGGCGTTTCGTGCCGCCGGAATTGCCGGTCTGCTGTGTGTGATTATCGCGGGCTGGACTACCGCCAACCCGACCATCTATCGTGCGGGGCTTGCATTCCAGGCGATCTCGCCGAAATCGTCCCGTTTCAAGGTGACGCTGATTACCGGCGCTATTGCGACGATCGCGGGGATGTTCCCGGCCATTGCAATGAAGCTGCTGGGTTTTGTCGCGCTGTACGGCCTGGTTCTAATGCCAATGGGAGCGGTGATATTCGTAGACTTCTGGCTGATCCGCAAGTTCGGCCTGCAAAGTTACTACGCTGAGTTGAGCGGCAAGACCTTCAACTGGGCGGCCGGTCTGGCATGGTTCGTGACACTGGCGACAGCCTGGCTGCTGGTAAAATTCGCCGGTGTGCAGATTTTCTTTGTCTCCCTTCCAGGCTGGTTCGTCACTGCCATTTTGTATGTCGTCTTGAGCAAATTCTATCAGAAAAAGATCCGCCCCGCGTAGCGGTATAAAAGGAGAAATTATTATGCGTCCTATTTTGCAAATTGTCTCACTGCTGGCATTAATCGGTTTGACACTGCCCTCGATTATTTTCCTCACAGGCCGAATGGAGCTGGACACAGTTAAGTGGCTAATGCTGCTCGCCACGATTGTCTGGTTCGTCGCCGCGACTCCATGGA
>CAZHBL010000600.1:0-3529 GCA_964530105.1 uncultured Pirellulales bacterium
ATCGGCGACAGGTTCTGTCACCAGGGAAAGGCCCAGCTATCCGCTATAATGAAGGCTAAAGAGCAGGGCCTTAGCATTACGCCGGTCTGGAACAAGTCGCACAGGGAACATACGATCATCGGGACAACGCCGGCGGACACGCGTCAGGAGGCTCTCGATGCGGTTAAGGTCCTGCAGTGGGACGGGCCGTATTTCGTGGATGCCGACCACATCGGGCCGGGCAACGTCGATCGGTTCATCGAATCAAGCGATTTTTTCACGCTTGATGTTGCCGACTTCATCGCTCAGCCGGCGGACAAATCCGACATCGATGCTTTCGTTAAGAAATACAGCAAGTACATCGGCTCGCTTACAATCGACGGTATTGAGCATACCCTTGACATAACCGAGGAACGAATCAGAGCGATCGCCGGTGAGTTCCTGCTGGCGGTCAGGCAGGCGGGTGGAATCTATCGTCATATCGCAGAAGCCAAAGGCGCTGGCAGCTTCATCACCGAAGTCTCAATGGACGAGACCGACCAGCCGCAAACGCCGATTGAATTGCTGTTTATCCTGGCGGCAATCGCCGACGAGGGGATTCCCACCCAGACGATCGCGCCGAAATTCACCGGACGGTTCAACAAGGGTGTGGATTACGTCGGTGACGTCACCGCCTTTGCGAAGGAGTTCGAAGAGGACCTGGCGGTCGTCGCTTTTGCGGTCAGGGAATTTAGCCTGCCCGGGAATCTAAAACTGAGCATTCACTCCGGCAGCGATAAGTTTTCGATATACGGGCCCATCGCCGGGGCTCTGAAGAAATTCGATGCCGGACTGCACGTCAAGACTGCCGGCACAACCTGGCTGGAGGAATTGATCGGCCTGGCCATGGCGGCGCCGGACGGCTTGTCAATCGTAAAAGAAGTCTACGCCAAAGCACTGTACCGATTCGGTGAGCTTTGCGGGCCTTATGCTACCGTCATCGATATCGACACGGCAGAGTTGCCCACCGCAGAGGAAGTGGACAAATGGGACAGGCAGAGTTTCGCCTCGGCGTTGAGGCACGACCAATCATGCGAGCAGTACAATCCCAACTTCCGTCAGCTTCTGCACGTCGGGTACAAGGTTGCCGCAGAGATGGGGACACGCTTCACAAATGCGCTTCAGAAGCATGAGGCCATCATCGCGCAGAACGTATCGGAGAATATTTACGAACGGCACATAAAACCTGTCTTTATCGGATCCCTTTGAGCCAGTTGTCGGCGAGGATTTCGAGGTCGGTAAAACCGACTGAGCCGGAGTGATCGAAGTCTGTGCCCTCACAGTAAGAATTAGCAGAATTGCACATATCATCCAGCCAGTGTGAGGCGAAGAAGGCAAAATCGATGAAATCGACGCCGTCGGGACAGCGAAAATCAGCGGTAGGAATCTGCCACAGCAGCACGGGATAATTCATCCCATCACAGATCGTCCAGATATCCTTGAAGTCCCAACCGACGTCTGTAAAAGTACTGATTGTCTGCATTTCGACGGTCGTCTTGCCAGTTCCGCCGGGGCTGGTTGACCAGCCGCTGGTCTGGGTATCCCAGAAGCAGTGCGTAGCACCGCCCAGAACCCGTACATATCCCGTGAAGCCGCCGACGTACAGATTGCCCGAGACGTTGCCGGTTGAATAGCACTCGTAGGCTCTGCCTCGTTCTATTTGTCCGACCAGTCCGCCTGCGTAGGTACCTCCGTTGACACTGCCGGTGGCATAGGAATTGCTGAGCACAGCTGCTTCATCAGTTGTCATACCCGCGAGGCCGCCGACTTCCAGATTGCCTGTGACGTCGGCTTTGGAATAGGATGAGTTCACCGTTGAGTCGGTGACATATCCGACCAATCCGCCGACATAATTATTGCCAGAGACGGTACCTGTAGAATAGCAGTATGTGATCCTGCCGGAAGTCGAGCCCACTAATCCGCCTATATAGTTACCACCTGAAACACGTGCCCTCTCAACGTAGCAGCTTGTGAGCGAGCCCTGATTTAGATCACCAAGAAGTGCTCCGACCTTGCCTCCTTGGGCGAAGACGTCGGGATCGATCAATCCCAGATTCTTGATTTGTCCGCTCACGCATCCGAACAATCCCGTGTACCACTGGCGTGTCGTTCTCAGGCTGAGATTCGAAATCGTATGGTCGTTGCCGTCGAAAATGCCGTGGAACGACTGCTCTGCATCGGTCCCGATAATGTTGTACGCGGTCCCGGTATACTCGCCCAGGTCGATATCAGCCCTGAGCTGGAAGTGCTTGTTCCAATCACCCGATGCGGCTCCAATGGCATTCATCTGCTCGGCGGTGCGAATCAGATACGGATCGTTCTGCGTTCCGGTACCACCGCCATATTGAGCTTGAGCCGGTAAATAAAAAAAGCAAAGAGCCAACAATACGAAGTACGGCATTTTTCCCTTACCGTTCGGTTTGCAAGACCCGGACGGGCCGAGAGTATCACTTAAACTGAACATATTTTGCCCTCCTTCTTCAAAACGAACCGGCTACTTTATGCTACTTTTGAACATTGAGTGTATCATCTAAATCAGCTTTTGTCAAGCATTTTTTGGGACCAGGTCAATCGCCGGCGACAATTTCATCGAGCGGCTCGATACTATTATTGTTTCAAATCAGTTTTGTCTTACCCGGAATCGCTACAGGCCTCATCTCCAAATCGCCGAATTCATACTTCGGCGGGCTCAGGTCCAGCTTCGATGCATTCATCGCCCAGTCCCACTTAAGGGCGCGCCCGGTATATGCACTCATCCGGCCCATAATCGCCGTGAGGCTGCTCTCAGCGATTCGCTTACCTTCATTCAAGCGTTTACCTTCACGAATAGCGGCAATCTGGTCCGCGTGTTGCTTTATACACGGATCAATATTATCCCATGCGTATTCGGCTTTGTTGGGTCCTTCTATTACGACCCTGCCAAAGTCCGTATAGGCTCGACCCTTCGTTCCCACGAATCTCTGGTCGTTACGATTCGTGACGCCGTCAATCTGGGTACCCATATACTCTACACGCACGCCGTTGGGATACTCGTACTCGATGGCAAAATGGTCGAAACAGTTGCCGTACTCCGGACCAGTCCGAACCTGCCGGCCGCCTATGCCCATGCACTGCACGGGATGAGCATTCATCGCCCAGTTCATAACGTCCAGGTTGTGCACGTGCATCTCAACGATGAAGTCGCCGGAAAGCCAGGTTAAAAATAACCATCGCTTTAATTGCCACTCCATATCAGACCAGTTCGGCTGACGCTCTTTGGTCTGCTCCGACCACGTGAGCATTCCGTCGCCGAGTCTGACACACTGACCGCCGACAAGCTCACCTATGGCACCATCATGGATACTCTTAATGCCTTCGACCAAATGTGATATCCGCCGCATCTGTGTACCGGCTCCAATTGTTAAACCTTTTTTGTCTGCCAACTCGGATGACTCAATGACCGAACGAACACCTACAGGGTCCACCGCCACCGGCTTTTCCATAAACACGTGCTTGCCGGCTTCTATCGCGG
>CAZHBL010000601.1:0-3529 GCA_964530105.1 uncultured Pirellulales bacterium
AACGGCATCTTCGGCGGTGGTTTTGAATGAGGCGATCACCTTCGCACCTTCGAGAAACGGCGTGCCGACTTTGACTTCTTCGCCGTCGCTTATAAGCAAAACCTTATCCAGCTCGATGGTCTCGGCATCGGGCGAAATATCCGTCAGTTCGATATTCAAACAATCGCCTTCGGCGACCTTATATTGCTTTGAGCCTTGTTCAATAACTGCATACATTCGTAAAAAACTCCAGGTCTCTATACTTTCAAAAATTCAAATCGAGGCCACATTTTACACATTCAGACTTTTTTGTAAAGCAAATTATTGTATATTTTTGTATTCTATTGCCGAGAATGAAGTTTGGATTCCGTATGACGGTATTTTTCAGGAGCGATTTGATGCAGATAGCGATGATACAGGACAGAATCGTGCCGGCAAAGGAGCTCGAGCCGGTCTATTTTGACCGCGGTATGTTCTTCGGCGATGGTGTTTATGAGGTGATGCGGAGCTATAACGGCAGGATTTTCGCCCTCGAAGAGCACTTGCAGAGATTCGCAGGCAGCCTGTCCGGCATTAAAATAACCGGTGTGGACATCAACCTGATTCGTTCCCGTATTCTAAAGGCCTTTGAAGCGGCAGGAATGGCCAATGCCAAGATATATTTTCATGTTACCCGAGGTTCGCAGCCGAGAGACCGAGTCTGGAATACTGACTTACAGCCGAATTTCTTTTTAACCGTCTCGGAATTGACCGACAATACCGAAGAAAAGGCAAAAGGCATCGCAGTCTCGACCCATCCCGACTGGAGATGGAAACGATGCGATATCAAATCCCTCAATCTGTTGCCGAACGTGCTGGCTAGCACTGACGCCGCCGGGAAGGGATGCGGCGAGGCTATCCTCGTAGATGAGTCAGGTCTTATCACCGAAGGGGCCGGCTCTGCATTTTTCGCCGTCCGAGGGCAGACTTTGCAGACCGCACCACTGACTGCTAATATTCTGCCGTCCATTACCCGCGAATTTGCAATCAAAGCCGGCAGGAACATCGGATTGGAAATTATTGAGAAATCGCTCACGCCCCGGCAGGCGGCGGATTCGGATGAGCTTTTCATCGCCGTAACCACGCGGGACATCGTGCCGGTAGTAAAATTCGACGAGACAACCATCGGCAACGGCAAGCCCGGCGTGTATACGAAACGGATCACTCAAGAATTTCTCTCATTTACTGCGTAACACTTTTTCATATACAGATGAACGCAAAAGAGCTATACGAGAAAATCGGCAGAGATTTTGAGATTGATAAATACAAGGACGACTGGAGCTTTGTCGAATTCAACAAATTTATCAATCCGGATTTCAAGAAAAGATACATCGGAGTTATGCTCGACAACACGACAGAAATTAAGAAGGTTTATACCTCCACTTTTCCGGATACGGCAGTACTTGATAATATCCTCAGCCGAAATGAGACAGACATTTTATTGTTCTGTCATCATGCAATGGGTTACGACCCTACGCTGGAAGGCTTTCCTTTTTACAATATCCCGCCGGACTATCTGAAGAGACTAAAAGAGCGTCGTATATCTTTTTATGTAATGCATCTTCCGCTCGATAAGAACGGGACTTACTCTACTTCCGTGAGCCTGGCTCAAGCATTGCAATTGGATATAACAAGCGAATTTTGTGAGTATCTCGGTTGCAAAGTCGGAGTAATCTGCGAAACCGGTTTTACGAAGCTCGAAGACTTAGCATCACACGTTGAGAACGTAATGGGACATGAAATCAAAGTAAGACGATACGGTAATGAGATTGTTGAAGGAAAAATAGTTGCCGTTGCCGCCGGTGGTGGGTGCATTGACTTTGTAGCGGAAGAACTTGCCGAATTAGAGATAAACACATTCCTGACCGGATGCACAAGGCCGATACCTTCCTTCGAGCCGAATATGGAGTTTCACAAAATAGCTGAGCAGGCCGGCATTAATCTTGTGGGAGCAACGCACTATTCAACCGAAAAGTATGCCTGCATAGCCATAGTGAAATATTTTGCCGGACCCGGCATCAAGGCAGAGTTTATCGAAGGTGCGCCTTGCATGGAAGATTTATGAGACAAAATAACATTACCTGTGCAAAAGAAACTGAGGGCATTTATATACACTTTTTCTCTTCATACGGGGACAAAATTATGTATGATACCTGCATGGCTGATGTTGGGTATGACGGATTGTGATGATTCGAACATATCTCATGTATAAAATTATTTGTTAAATCAGAGGCATGCAATGAAATATTTGCTCATCACCGGATTATTTTGTTTACTCATTGTCGACATGTCAGGTTGCACGAAGTCTGTCGAAATCATCGGACACCGCGGCGCTTCTTATATAGCCCCGGAGAACACCATGTCGTCGTTTAAGCTCGGCTGGAAAAAAGGAGCCGATGTGGAATTGGACGTCTATCTTACAAAGGACAATCGCATTGTTGTCATCCATGACGACACCACAAAGCGAACGGCCGGGACTGATTTGAAGGTTGCCGAATCGACCTCCGGCGAGCTTCGCAGGCTCGACGTGGGAAGTTTTAAATCCGACCAGTACGCCGGTGAGAAAATCCCTTTTCTTGCCGACGTTGTCAAAACAATCCCATCCGGGCGAAAACTATTTGTCGAAATCAAATGCGGACTAGAGATTCTGCCGTACCTCCGGGAGATCCTGGCCCGGAGCGGCAAAATGTCCCGGATAGTCATCATCGGATTCGACCTGGAGACGGTAGCAATGTCAAAAAAAATGATAGACGTTCCCACATACTGGCTAAGAGGGACCGAAAAGACCAAAGATACGGAGCAGTGGATTCCCCACGATCCGCAGCTTGTTCAAACGGCAAAGGATAAAGGTCTTGACGGACTTGACGTCCATTATGCAGGCGTCACAAAAGAGTTTACCGATGCCGTCAAAGCTGCTGGCCTGAAGCTTTATGTCTGGACGGTGGACGACCCGAAAGAAGCAATCCGGCTGGCTAAGCTCGGAGTCGATGGAATCACCACCAATCGTCCGGGCTGGCTTCGGGAGCAGTTGAAAGACTATATCCCTGCCCAAGGGATTGTCGCCGGAAAATAAGTATTGGAATTTTAAGGACAGGAGAAGCGTCGAATGGATATGCTGCGGGTTTGGCCGATTGTCTGCGAGTTCGGTATCGGCGCAATATTGTGCCTCGTTGGGATCTGGTGCGGATTACGCGGCGGTTATCTTAATCTTAAAAACGCCGAAGACCGCCGGCTTTTATTGATACTCGTCGGCGGTTACTTTTTCCTGCTGGGCATTATGTGCATCTTTACGTTCCTGTCTCCGAACTGGGCGAACGGAGGCCCACAATGATTGCTCAGGCTATCGGCGGAAATCTCGACTACGCGGTGATGTTAGGCTATTTTGTCGCCGTGCTGGGATTCGGGCTGTATTTCGGCCGGTACACGAAAACTACAAAAGATTTCTTCTTCGGCGGACAGAGGTTTTCATGGTGGCTCATCGCTTTTTCGTGTGTCGCCACGGTCGTCGGAA
>CAZHBL010000602.1:0-3521 GCA_964530105.1 uncultured Pirellulales bacterium
GTCGCAAATTATTTTGTGGCACTTCGGTGAGATGTTACGAAAAAACAAAGCCAATTTGCCCCCGGCACGAGTTGGCGCAAAGTCTTTTATAAAAGGGAATTATGACAATAAACCGGCCGGCGGAGACGAAAAAAACAAAGCCAAACAAAGCCAAATTCTGTATCGGCAGCCCAATTCATCGTTTATAATAGCAGGTTTGTGCAAGAATGACCATTAACTTCGTATGTCGTTGTTTGACGTACGAGAAACGAGAAACGAAAATATGACTGAAGCAGCTTATCAAAAGTGTATAAATCCCGGCTGTGGGGCGGAATTTGACTGCGGCCAGGCGATTTTTAAATGCCCATCCTGCGCCGAATTGCTGGATATCCGCTATAACTGGGACGACATTTACGTTCCCAGCAAATTGAGCGAGTTCGCCAAGCGGTGGGCAACCAGAGATAATCGGCTGGATTTTTCAGGCGTTTGGCGGTTCCGCGAGCTGCTGAACTTCTGTGAAGACGAAAACAAAATCACAATCGGCGAAGGCCAGACGATCCTACAGCAAAATGACGCCATCGCTGAATATGTCGATATGCAGCCCGGGAGTTTGTTTCTGCAGTACGAAGGTCTGAATCCCTCCGGCTCATTCAAAGACAACGGGATGACCGCGGCGTTCAGCCATGCAAAAATGGTCGGCGCCACCTCCAGCGCGTGTGCATCGACGGGCAATACTTCGGCGTCGGTTGCGTTATACGCCCATAGCTGCGGCGTGAAATGCACGGTCTTTATCGGCTCGGGAAGAATCGCGTTCGGCAAGCTCAGCCAGGCGATGGATTACGGGGCACAGACGATTCAAATACTCGGCGACTTCGACGACTGCATGAGGCAGGTCCAGGATGTCTGCACAAAGCTCGGGCTGTACCTGCTGAATTCACTCAATCCGTTCCGGCTCGAAGGGCAGAAGGCCATCATGTATCGAATCATCGAGGGCCTCGGCTGGGAGGTCCCGGACTGGATCATAGTGCCCGGCGGAAATCTCGGCAACTCCAGCGCCTTCGGCAAGGCCTTTTCTGAATTGAAACAACTGGGCCTGATAGATCAAATACCTAGGATGGCTATAATTAACGCCACAGGCGCCGAGACTTTGACCGACCTGGTCAATAACAAGAAGCTAACGTGGAATGACGGCCGGGTTGACCAGGCAATCATCGACGACTATTACGCCGATTTGACAGCTCGTAACTTTTCGCCTCACACCTGCGCCTCGGCGATAGAAATATCCCGGCCGGTCAATCTGAAAAAATGCCTGCGGGCGATCGATGTCTGCGACGGCGTCGTTCGTGCTGTCACGGACGAAGAGATTCTCGACGCCAAGGCGATTATCGGCAAACACGGCCTTGGCTGCGAGCCGGCCTCGGCGGCAACAATCGCCGGCTTAAAACACCTCCGGGCCGAAGGGCTGATTGACGCCGGCCAGCGGGTAGCATGTGTATTGACGGGCCATGTATTGAAGGACCCGGACAGAACGGTCAACTACCACAAGGACAAACAGGGGCAGTTCAGTAACCCGCCAATCGAAGCGCCGAACGACCTTAACGAGATCATCAAGCTGATACGATGAATTTGTTAAGAATTTCAAGAATTACGCAAAAAACATCTTGACATCTAAACATCATAACGTTATGATATTAACAAGGTGATAATATGAAAACGAATACAAAAAGAACAACAATTTATCTGGATTCCGATTTGCATCATGCACTAAGGATAAAGGCTGCGGAGACTGAGAATTCCATGTCAGAGCTGGTTCAAGAGGCCATAAAGTTCTCTTTGGCAGAGAATTCCATCGACCTGGCGGCTTTTGACGAGCGAAAAAGAGAACCAAGCTTGGCGTTTGAAGATGTCGTGAAGAAGCTAAGGAAAAATGGCAGAATATAGGATAGCCATTAAAAAATCTGCCGCGAAAGAATTGGAAGACATCCCACGGAAAGACTTGCGGAAAACTATCAAGCGCATTCGATCTCTCGCCATAAACCCAAGACCTCATGGCTCGCAGAAACTTTCAGGACAGGAGCAGTATCGTATTCGGCAAGGTGATTACCGTATAGTCTATTCAATCATAGATAAGGATTCGCTCATTGACATCGTCAAGATAGGCCACAGAAGAGAAATCTACCGTTCCTGATGAGTCACCAAACCTAAAAAGACCAGCAGACTATTCTGCAAGGTCCCAAGCCAAAACATCCATATATATGGAGGGTACTTGAGCTGATGCTGCAATCTTGTTTATAACTATCTGAATAGATTCATACATTTCTTTGTTGATAATAAAATTCATTGTTACAGTTATGGGAATTTTACCTATGCTTTGAGCATATTCTTGTCTGTAAATACAATTTCTGATTTTTGATAGTGAACGACTGTCCAAAGGGACATGTCGGAATTGTATTAGTTTTTTTCGTGTACAGGACATCTCTGTCCAAAGAGTCAGTAGTTTCATCAAGAGATTCGTTATTTTTCTTTTAGGACCATATAATATAAGATTGTCTATCCCCATCTCTTGTTCCCGATATCGAGCAAAGTCCTCGATGAGAATTTCAAGCCACTTATTGTATTCTCCTTTTGAGGATTAGCTCATAATCTCTTTTGGGATTTGATGGTTTAAACGCTTTCTCGCCCAATCCCTATATATCCGAAGGTCTTTTAGGTAGATTTCGGAAGGCACGAAATGTGTTTCCTGATGCTGAAGAATTTATGACTTCTTCCAAATCGTTTATCTCATTATCTTCGAACCAGTTCATGCATTCTTTCTTTTTTTTCTTTAAACAATTAATCAACTTCATGCGATTCTTTGTAATTTCTTTCTCTTTCATATTTAGATCCTTTCAAAGAATTAGGGAAAAGCATCACTGATTGAGGTACAGTTACTTTCGCTTGTAGCCCGGCTGGGCGTGAAGGACCTCGATGAAAGCCAGCATGTTTTCCAGCGGGACGTCACCCTCGACAGCGTGTGCCGGGGCGAAGACGTATCCGCCGTCGGCGCCGGCGTCCAGGAGCTTTCTCGTTGCGTTTCTTACCTCTTCGACCGAGCCGTACGGCAGCGTTCGCTGAGTGGAGAGTCCGCCGTGGAATGAAAGCCGGCCTCGGTACCTTTTAAGAATGTCGAAGACGTCCATGACCTCCGGCTGGAACGGATTGAAGCAATTCAGCCCGATATCAATCAGGTCGTCGAAAAGCTCGTCGACCTTGCCGCACGAATGTATGAAAACGTATTTGCCGGCGTGGCGAACCAGCGAGTACATCCGTTTTAATTCCGGCAGGATGAACTGACGCCAGAGCCGCGGCCCCATCTGCAGACCCGTCTGCTGGCCCCAGTCGTCGCCGAAATATACCGCGTCGATATCGTATTTCAATGCTTCGGTAAACTGGGCGATGTTATAGTCGGCTATCGAACGAAGCAAACGACGCACAAATTCGGGATGGTCCAGAAAATCCATCATCAGGTTCTCCATCCCGCGCAGCGTCCAGGCCCGTTCGTA
>CAZHBL010000603.1:0-3517 GCA_964530105.1 uncultured Pirellulales bacterium
CAGAAAGTCTACAAATCACTCGTGGACCGGGCTCGCACAGTACGTGAACGCCGGCGTTGATTATAGTGAAGATTTATACCCCCCCGCTTTAAAAGTCGGAAACGGAACCGCCTGCTATCTTTATATCGTTCAATACTTCGTTAAAGAGCTTTTGCCAGTCGCAATAACCAACCCGATTCGTCCATAAAGGATTCTTGTATTGGCTTAGGGCAGTGGTTGTGTATAGTTGCCAGAACTTTGCCGCATTTGTCAATTCCTTTATAGCAGCATTTTGGTGCTCCTTCTTCCGGGTTTCACGAAACAGTGCGAGTTCTGTAGCGCCGCGTATCTTATGCGCATAGTATTTACCCATATAGGCCATCGCCCTAATATCTCCCAGCGTCAATCGTAACTCTTTATCGCCGCCATGGGACAATCGGCCGAGAATAGCCAGCGCCTTGTCAGCATGGCTGTGAATCCGGTCGGATACTTCAAGGGGAGTCGTGCCGGAAAGCGGCTTTGCCTCCGTAACGGCCTTGACATAATTGGGAATGGAAATATTGTCGGTTCCCGGGTGAGGCGGCAATGTGATAAACCTGTTGACATCGTGAAATCCACTCGGCGTTTGCGCCGGGCCGGGACGGCTTTTGCAGGCCTCGATGTACCACTGAAAATCCAGAGAGCCCCAGTGAAAACCCGTGGTCAGTGGATAGACCATCGAAGCGTGCTGCCAGGCAGTGAACAAATCGACGCCGGAAACATTAGGATAACGCTGCTGAATGATATCGATGAAACGCTCGTTGCTGAGATCCGGATTATAACCAAGCCGGCCCCATATCATCCAATGGTACCAGTGCTTGACAATTTCGATCTGTCGCGGCGTCTCAGGCTCGGTGCTCATAAACTCCCGGCCCCAGATATACTGGTCGGAACCCAGGTAAAAACCTCGGGAGACATCATAGGGAATGTTTTTTATAAACTCGCGCACGAAGTCCGGGGCGCCCCAGCGAAAATGATACACCTCGTCGTTGCGCAACGTCCAGATTGTCTTAAGGTCACCTTCTTCCTGGATATCTTTGACAAACCCGGGATGATAAGGCTGCGCTGTGGAACTATAAACGTGAGCCTTGGCATATTTAAAGCTGAAAATAAACTCGATATCCTTGTGATCTATCAAAGGCTTGAACTTGCGGGCGATATCTTTGGCGCCGGTCTGATGCTGGCGATGGATGAAAGTAATTTTTCGCCCAGGCTGCGCATCGGCGGCATCAAGCACTCCCTGTGCGTAGGTCTTAAACGCCCAGTCCTCTTTTTGCCGGAAAGTAGCATCAGGCATGTTCTCGCCCGTCGTAAGGCCGATGCCCGCCAGATCCGGATACGTAAGGAACATCTGCTTGACGCTCTTGCGGAAGTAGTCGATCGTGGTCTCATTATTGATATCGTCTGTAATGCCGTATTTACCTTCGGTTCCGTAAACAAAGATATTCCAGGTGACAACGTAGAAGTCGATATTGCGATCCTTCGCGTAACGCATGACTTTACGCCAAAACTCGATTTTATCCTCGATGGTCATCCTCTTTAATATCTCAACGTTGTTCACAATCTCAGGACTGTCGAAGCCCCTGCCCGACAGGTCATAATTCTCCCGCCATTTAACCGTCGAGCGTTTCACATCATCCAACGCCACATCGGGATAATCCGGGATCTTTACCAGCGAAGGAAAAGGATGGAGACTCCAAAGGGATATAAAATTGTACCGGTAGCGAGCCAGGTTATCGATATAATCCTTCCAGAAGTCAAAGCTCCACATCTCGGCTATATTATTCTGCGCCGCATCACACATACCCGTATAGCTCGGCGTGCGAACGTCCAGCGGTATATTGAACTTAGTGCCGCGCATGGTCATATAGGGATTGCGATCAATGTCCTTGACGCCATCCAGGCCGTTCACGCGAATGACTTCGGCCAGTTCCAGCCCCCCGTACATGACACCCCTAGCATCCGCTCCGACAATCCAATAGGCGGTTCTCTCTGCTTTGGAACTTCTGCGGATACTGTAACCCTCACTTTTTAATGTCCCCGGGAGCTTTGCTCCTTCTGACCGCATCGCATTGATAATATTATCATTGGATTTCAACGAAAGAACAATACCCCCGCCAGCAGCAATCCGGCTGAGTCGTTTAAGACTAAGTTGTCTTACAGTATGACCTCTTGCCTTTAAGGCGGCGCGAATATCTTCAGCAGCAAACATGGCCTGCGGCATCTTATCATCGACTAAAAGATTAATCGACGCAGCCTCAAGATCAGAGACTATCGCAAAGCAGCATAGTAACAGGACGGCAAAAATTGTTCCAAGAACATGCCGGTATTGTCTATTCATGAAATCTCCTTCGAGCATACGTAGTCGACAGAAATCTTACAAGTGCCAGGGACTTCTCATCGGGCGAGTCAGCATTTGGTTTGCTTCTCGATCATCAATGAATCGCTCCCTGGCCGAATCCCATTTGAGCTTGCGCCCCAACCGGCAGGCAATCTCCGGCACTAAACCAAGATAAGAAGCCTTGTGTCCGGCCTCGACCGGGGAAATAGGATCTCGCCTCGTTCGTACGCAATCG
The DNA here is from genome assembly GCA_964530105.1 of uncultured Pirellulales bacterium. Classification (GTDB taxonomy): domain Bacteria; phylum Planctomycetota; class Phycisphaerae; order Sedimentisphaerales; family Anaerobacaceae; genus JAFGPJ01. Next base: position 2,595 of record CAZHBL010000603.1, read on the forward strand.
ATAAAGTTTGCATGGTGACTGGTTGAATCGCCCAAGTGTGTTTCATTCGGCTTGATACTGACATTCAACAAAGAATCCGGCTCAGCCCAGATGCCCTGGCGATTGACATGAACCCAGCCCTTGTCGCCCTCGAATTGACAGCCTTGCTTGTTCGGGTGGCCCGTGTCGCCGTATGTCATGCGCAGGCCGCTTGTGTAAATAAACTCAGCCTGCCAATCGTTGATATTGTCGGTCAAACCGTCGTTGCGATAGCTGCCTTTGCATTCGACTTCAAACGGCTCATCACTGATAGCCGGGCAGCCCCAGTTTGCGATATCCAGGTGATGGACACCCCAGTTGACTATAAAGCCGGCACAGTAATCCCAGGTCAGATACCAGTCCGGAAAAGCCCATCTGCCGCCGTTGTAAGGCTTCATCGGGGCCGGACCGAGATACATATCGTAATCAAAACCCGCAGGGATAGGCTCTTCCGTCGTCGGTTTACGATACGCCCGCTTATACTCGGGCCCTGGAGCGCCGACCTTAACGGTATGGATTTTGCCAACGTATCCGTTTATAGCCAGTTCGCAGGCAAATCGAAAATTACGCTCCGACCGCTGCTGGGTGCCGGTCTGGAACACCCGGCCGTACCTGCGGACCGCATCCCGCATCGCCTTGCCCTCGGCAACCGCGACTCCCATCGGCTTTTCACAGTACATATCCTTGCCGGCCTGTGCCGCGGCAGTGGCAATCAAAGCGTGCCAATGGTCCTGCGTCGCAATCACCACGGCGTCAATATCCTCACAGGCGAGCAGCTCACGAAAATCGCGGAAGGTCGCACATCCCTTGTCGCCGTAATGCTTGTCGATAAGGTCCTTCGCCTTTTGACGCCGGTCTTGATTAACATCGCAAACAGCAACCATCCGAACCGCCGGATTATTCAG
>CAZHBL010000604.1:0-3515 GCA_964530105.1 uncultured Pirellulales bacterium
TCATCGTGAAGGCTGACTTGCCGGTTCCCGCATTGGCGCTGGTAATGAGTAAAGTGGTGCTGCCCCGACCATTCAGCCGCGACAATAATGCCGTGCGCACAATCCGTACGGATTCGATCAGGTGGAACCGACTTCGTGTTATTTCGTCGTAAAATGATTTGCCTCGCGACTTTCTTATACGAGTTATGGGTATGTACCCAAGTAACGGAGCCTGCATTGGATAGGGTATGTCCCTGGAAGTATAAATAGCCTGATTCCTGACGACTCTGAGGAATGCCAAACCACCGCCCATACCCAAGGCCAGAACCAACACCATGGCAGTGAACGCAATTCTACGATCATTGTAAGGCTGGGAGGATGCTATGGCCGGACCAAACATCTCGATTGAACCGGCGACGTTGCGTTCCATATTCTTCTGGTCCAAACGCTGGCGAACGGCGTCGAATAACTCGCGCTTGTGCCGAAGCGCGTTATTCTCCTTCTCGAGCGTTTGGGCATTTTCGAAAAGACCTGTAAACTCTGCCTGCTGCCCTCTGTACTCTTCTTCAACAAGTTTCGCCTCATAACTTAGCTGGTCCAGTTGAAGCTCGATCATTCCTTTTGCATAATTGGGGTCGCTGGCATCAGCAATTGTTATTGACGTTCCTGCCACATTTTTCGGCCGGTCACGCCACTGCTCGTCCAGTTGCGCTTCTCGTAATTTAAGGGATTCCTCCGCGAACGCCAAGTCCTTTTGTGCCCGAATTGCATTCGGATGCTTGGGAGTGAGCAGGCTGGTATCAATACTGTGTCGGATAGTCCTCACGTTGGCATCAAGCCTACGCCAATCCACATCCTCATAGTATTTTGATTGCTTATCATTAGGAGTAACCGCCGCTACATTATTGCTGTCGTCTGTATTGGCTTGCTTGGCCGTTCTTTCCAATATAGCAATTCGCTGTCGCAGATCGCTGAGACGTGCCTGGGTCCCTTCCAGACGGAGCCTTTTACTGGAGACAAGTTCCAGCGGGATGCTCGTGCCGAGCGATTTGCTAAGCCTGGCACAGAGATCCTCCTGCGTCTGGATTTGGTTTTGTAAAGATCTGTACTGATCGCTCAGTTGCTGATAGAGTTTATCCTCCTCCGCATTAGTTTTTTCCCCAATATATTGTATGTACTCTTCCAATACAGCATCCAGAATAACCTTGGCATCTTTGGCTCTGGGATCGATAAAGCTGAGGTCAATTAGCTCGGTTCGTGATCGTGGCCGGACTGAAAGAGTACCCATGAGCCTTTCCATGGCAGTAGTTGGGTTTCCAAGCAGCCTCTCTACAAGCGATTGCTGAGGCTTCTTAAACCACTGTGTATCAAGGACTTCCTTTCGGTCCAATACGCGTTGAAGGACTGACTGACTCCTGATAATGGAGACCTGGGTGTTCATGAATGAGTCATATAATGGAATCATTCCGTTATCCTCTGTCCGGAAGACCAGTCGCGGGATAATAGGCCGAACTCGTATTTGTGCCTTGGCTTGGTATTTTGGAACTATCTGGGTCCATATAGCGGCGATAATCGGAGCGGCCACCATGATGAAAACCACCAGAATCATCCATTTGAAACGCAGGATTGACGTCAAAAGTTCAGTCGGTGAAGGTGCAGCTTGCCTAATGCCCCCCATCCCCATAAACTGGTTAGGCAGTAATGTCGCATCGACTATCGATACCGGCTTTTTGGCGACAGGTACGATCTCTGTGGGCTGTATTTCATCTTTGGATTTTGTGGAATCATCCCTTGCCTGCACTATAGGATCCGGATTGAACGGGCGATTTTCTCCTGCCGAGTTTATATCGTGTTTGTTTTTGTTTTCCATATTACTCATTCTAACCTCTCCCCAGATCAGTTTGATCTGTTCCCTTTAGAGCATTCATAGCTCATACCTTATCAAAAAAATCAGTATACGACTTATACTACTTTGCTATTTCTTTTATGTTCTTGAATCGAACGACTCCAATAAAATTATTGCTTCACATAGTCTCTGTGACTCCTGGCTGGTATGGCGAAACCAAATAGTTTTTCCTGGATGACTCGGACGAAATAGGGAATAAGGACTTTTTGAATTCGCCATCTTTTACGTGGTTCTATCATAAGACGGAACAGAAACTCAGTGCCAGTCGTGCGGAAAATCTTCGGGGCTCTTTTAAGACCACCGGATGCGATATCGAAACTGCCTCCCACACCCATACAAAAATTCGCTTCGATGGCGTTCCGATGGCGCCATATCCATTGTTCCTGCTTTGGGGATCCCATGGCTACGAATAGCAAGTTGGCTTTGCTGGAATTTATTTGTTCAATAACCTTTTGTGGATCTTCGAAATAGCCATCCTGCCAACCGACAATCCGCAGTTCCGGATACCTCTTCTGAAGTTCCGAGCGTGCGGCAGCGTTGGATTCAGCGGAGGCACCCAGCAGGAAAACACCCCACTTTTTCTGGGATGCCAGAAGAAGAAGTTTGAAAAACAGATCACATCCCGTGCATCGCTTAATCTTTTGTCCGTAAAGTATCCTGGAAGTGATTGAGATGCCAACGCCGTCACAAATGCCGGCATCTGTTTGTTGCAGAATGTTCAGCAACTCAGTTTTGTGCCATGCATTATAAATCTTGATCGGATTGATCGCAACCCACCACGACTTGCGGCCGGACTCAATTATCCCTTCAATGCATTCGAGGGCTTGATCATACGATTTAAAAGGTACCACCGGGATTCCCATTATGTCAAGTGGTGTGGGAATTTGTGCCGGCTTCTTTGAGGTCTGTGTATTTGTCGGGCCTCCTGCTTTTCCTTCAATCGTAAATCGGCGTTTCGTATAGCTAAATAGGTCCAATTCTTCAGCTTTTTCCTCCTGCTCCGGTGGTGGGAACTCGTCCATCAGCCTGGCCAGCAGCATAGCCTGCCGGCTGCAAAGTTCCAGATAATCATCTGACCAAATACTTGCCCTCAGCTCCCATTCTGCTGCCCCATTCCCTTTAAGCGGCAAGTTAAGTTTTACTATTTTGCCACTCTTGAATTTTCCTTCCGGTGCATTCCATAAACAGGTATTTACATATTCGCCGTTGCGACGATTCCACAATCCAATATTCTGGAAATTCATTTTTTCGCACATGATGCATAGCGTCTCCCACCATTCATGGAAAGAATTGGATTCACGCATCCTCACTTGAGCATTTTCAAATTTGCGTCTCTGTTTCCTGGCATCAAGTGCGATGGCCCAATTCCGTTTTAAGGCCCTCAGTATTTCGTAAGAACGCCTGCCGTGGAGGCATGCGAACATTGATAACAATAATAAAAGCCCGACCGCCAGCAGCCCTACCGCCCAACCGCCTTCCGCGGTTAACATAAACACCCCAATACTGGCACATATAGCCGTCACCGAATAAATAATTATAACCACGGTGCGGTGATGCAAGCCGAGATCCAATAGACGGTGATGCAAGTGGTTCCGATCGGAAGCGAACATCGAACGTCGCTCAAGAAAAT
>CAZHBL010000605.1:0-3485 GCA_964530105.1 uncultured Pirellulales bacterium
TCTGGCTGCCTTGAAGCCAACCACCCTGCTGGCGATGTTCAACTCACCGCAACTGGAAGGGGTTGCGCAGGAAGTGGAGGACACGATTGTCAAAATCATGAAGGAAGCGATAATAGGCTGAAGAGAAACAAACATGAGCATGAAAGAATCCCAATCCGCGATCAAAGACCCAATTTGCGGAATGACCGTGGATGAAGCAACCGCTATTTACGTCGAACGCAATGAAAAATCTTTCTACTTTTGCAGCGACCGCTGTCGGCAGAAGTTTCTGTCAACACCTGATGCTGCCAAGCAAGAAGATAAGCCCCAATACAAAGCCATCTACACATGTCCAATGCATCCCGAAATACAGCAAGATCACCCCGGCGATTGCCCCAAGTGCGGCATGGTGCTGGAACCGAAGACGGTGACAGCGGGTACAAATGACGAGGAAAATGTCGAACTGCGCGGCATGACGAGGCGATTCTGGATCGGTACCGCGATGACGTTGCCGGTATTTGTCCTGGCGATGGCTCACTTGATTCCGGCGCTGGGCAGACAGTCATGGGTGGATAGCCACGCCTCACGCTGGATACAATTTGCACTTACCACACCCGTAGTCTACTGGGCAGGCTGGCCGTTTTTCCAGCGTGGATGGCGTTCTATCATGACGCATCACTTAAACATGTTCACGCTGATTTCCATCGGCGTGGGCGCAGCATTCGTCTTTAGCGCTGTGGCGATGCTTGTGCCCGATATATTTCCAAAAACGATGCAGCACGACGGCAAGGTCGCCATTTACTTTGAAGCCGCCGCGGTGATCATTGTGTTGGTGCTTCTTGGCCAGGTGCTCGAACTCCGTGCCAGAAGCCGCACGGGCAGCGCCATCAAAGCATTATTAAATCTTGCACCGCCCACGGCGAGACAAGTTGCACAGGATGGTGACCATGAAGTCCCACTCGATCAAGTGAAAGTTGACGACTGGTTACGTGTGGTTCCGGGTGACAAGGTACCTGTTGACGGTGAGGTGGTCGAAGGTCACTCCAGCGTGGAAGAGTCCATGATCACAGGCGAACCGCTGCCGGTGGAAAAGACCGTCGGCGACAAAGTGACAGGCGGCACCGTCAATGGCCCCGGCAGTTTCATCATGCGCGCCGAGCGTGTTGGCAGCGACACGTTGCTCGGGCAGATTGTGAACATGGTGGCTGAAGCCCAGCGTAGCCGTGCGCCCATTCAAGGTCTCGCCGACAAAGTCGCGAGCATCTTCGTGCCGACAGTGCTGTCGGTTTCGGTGATTACTTTCATCATCTGGATGTGGCTTGGGCCCCAGCCCAAACTCGCCCACGCCATCGTCAATGCCGTCGCGGTCCTCATCATCGCCTGCCCGTGTGCTCTCGGGCTGGCTACGCCCATGTCCATAATGGTCGGCGTCGGACGTGGCGCACAGGAAGGTGTGCTTGTGAAAAATGCCGAGGCACTCGAACAGTTAGAGAAAGTCACCACGCTCGTCGTGGACAAAACCGGCACCCTCACAGAGGGTAAACCCAAACTCATGGATGTCCTGCCCTCCGGCGGTTTCGACGCCAAGGAGTTCCTGCGTCTGGCCGCCTCGCTGGAGCAGAACAGTGAACACCCGCTGGCCGCTGCGATTGTGCAGGGCGCGAAAGAACAAGGAATCGTTTTCGAGGCCGTGAAAGACTTTCGTTCGGTAACGGCAGGTGGTGTTTTCGGCACTGTCGCCGGTCGTGCGGTGATGGTCGGCAAACCAGATTTCCTGCGGAACGAAAAGATCACTGGCTTGGAGCCGCTTGAAGCATCGGCTGTTAAACTTCAAGAAGAGGGCAAGACGGCGATGTTTGTCGCCATAGATGGCAAGCCAATTGGAACCCTTGCTGTCGCCGACCCGATCAAATCCACCACACTCGAAGCCGTCCAAGAACTCCACGCACTCGGTTTAAAGCTTGTTATGCTTACGGGCGACAACCGCCGTACCGCCGCTGCTGTGGCCAAACAACTCGGCCTTGATGCGGTAGAAGCCCAGATTGAACCTGCGGAGAAAATCGCCTATATCAAGAAGCTACAAGCGGAAGGTAAACATGTTGCGATGGCTGGCGACGGCATCAATGATGCACCAGCCCTTAGCGAAGCTGAAGTCGGTATTGCCATGGGTACCGGTACCGATGTGGCCATGCAAAGCGCGGGCATCACCCTCGTAAAAGGCGACCTCCGCGGTATTGCCAAGGCCATTCGCCTCAGTCGTGCCACGATGTGGAACATCCGGCAGAATCTGTTCTTCGCCTTTCTCTACAACTCGCTGGGTATTCCGGTGGCAGCGGGCGTGCTTTACCCATTTTTCGGCTTGCTGCTCAGCCCTATCATTGCCGGCGTCGCGATGAGCATGAGTTCCGTCTCGGTCATCAGTAACGCCTTGCGGCTGCGGAAGGTGAGGCTATGATTTGATTGCGAAACATGAAAACAAGGGTATTATTGCCTGATAAAAAGGAAAATTGAACCATGAAGACAAAAACTCTTTCCCCAAAGAAGACAAACACTCTTTCCGCGGAACTGCTCCAGAAGATGGATGCCTACTGGCGTGCCGCGAACTATCTGTCGGTCGGCCAGATTTATCTCTATGACAATCCTCTATTGAAGCGACCGCTGACGCTCGCGGATGTGAAGCACATGCTGCTAGGACACTGGGGCACAACCCCCGGACAGAACTTCATTTATGTGCATTTGAACCGGATCATCAAAAAATACGACCTGGACATGATTTACGTTTCCGGTCCCGGACATGGTGGTCCGGCCATCGTGGGCAATACTTATCTTGAGGGCACTTACAGCGAGATATACCCCAATATCAGCCGGGATGAATCCGGTCTTCGGAAGCTTTTTATTCAGTTTTCGTTTCCCGGAGGCATTCCAAGCCACGTATCACCCGAGTGTCCGGGTTCGATTCACGAGGGCGGAGAGCTTGGCTATTCGCTCAGCCATTCATTCGGGGCGGTGTTCGATAATCCCAATCTTGTTGTCGCCTGCGTTGTCGGCGACGGCGAGGCGGAAACCGGACCGCTGGCCACGGCATGGCATTCCAACAAGTTTCTCAATCCGGTAACCGACGGCGCGGTACTACCTATCCTGCATCTCAACGGATACAAGATTTCCAATCCAACTCTCCTGGCCCGCATCGAGCATGAGGAATTGGAACAGTTGCTCTGCGGCTACGGGTGGAAACCCTACTTCGTGGAAGGCGATGACCCGGAAGAGATGCATCAACTCATGGCCGGTACTTTGGACAAAGCTATCAAGGTAATTCGGCAAATCCAAAGCAATGCACGCAGTAAAAACGACTCAACTCGTCCGCGCTGGCCAATGATCGTCCTGAAGTCACCCAAGGGCTGGACGGGACCGAAAGTCGTCGATGGTCTGCAAGTTGAAGGCACGTTCCGTTCGCACCAGGTGCCGCTCTCCGACCCGGCCACCCATCCCGAACACCTCAAGCTGTT
>CAZHBL010000606.1:0-3481 GCA_964530105.1 uncultured Pirellulales bacterium
CCGTCTCACTGGTTGGGCTGTTTATGCGACTGTCAAATTTAGAAGCAAACTACGCGCAGGTGAAGAGCGAAATCAGAGAAAGTTTTCAACGCACCTTGCCGGAAGAGAAGAATATTGTAAATCCGCTCGCTCAGTTAGAGCAGAAGCTGGAATCCTTACGAAAGGATTATGCAATCTTTGGCCCAATCTCCGGTGCTGGCATCGGACCGCTTGATGTCTTATACGCAATCACTACAAGCACTCCCCCGGAGATAAATATCAATCTTGAAGATATGTTGATAACCACCGAATCTGTTCGGTTGACGGGAACCTCCCAATCGTTTGAATCCGCATACAGCTGGCAACGGCGACTACAAGACGTTCCACAGTTTTCAACTGTAGAAATCCGGGACATTCAGCGGGAGCCTGAGGGTGAACGGGTTCATTTTATTGTTTTAGCATCGTTCGCAACGAAAGAGCAAAAATAATGCGATTGACACGTAGAGAATATTGGTTGGCTGCCGGGCTGGTAGCTTTTGTCGCTGCCTGGGCATTTTATGCAGTTGGTGTCAGTCCAGCCCTCGAGCGTATTGAGACACTCAATCGAGTGATCCCTGAAAAGCAAAGTGAGCTTGAAAGACTTCGTATTAAAACCGGCGAATATATTGCTCTGTATGATTCGATCACGGATTTACGTACAAAGATTGCCTCACAGAAAGAAACTTTTGAACTTCTGCCGTATATAGAATCACTGGTACAGGAATACGGCCTTGCGAAGAATGTTGTGACAATGAAACCGCAGGCATCGCAGCTCGAAACGAACTACCATGAAACAGTAGTTGAAATAGAGATGGAGAATCTGACACTTCGCCAGCTTTTCGACTTCCTCCAGAAGATACAATCATCAAAAGTCCTGGCAAGAACCAAAACGCTTCACATCAAAAGGAATCTCACAAACGCAGACTTGCTTGATTCCGTGATTGAAATTCGTAATCTCAAGCTAACGCAAAGCTCATAGCCGGAACTTTGGCGGCAATTCACGGGTAAAAGCCAATGTCGAAAATAATCAATCTCGATTATCTGTTCTCTGCGTCACTCACGTGTTAAGCGATATGCTGAGAGACAAGGGCAAAGTGTTGATTCAACATTAACAATAAAATGAGCTTTCGTCTCAACTGGCAAGCTTCACGTCGATGAATTCATTTACCTTTTTCTCCTATACGAGAATTTCTGCATATTTCTTGCTTTTGCCCGATAATACCCTTGGAATTTTCTTATTTTTGAGAAGGAATATCAAAATAAATCGACATTTTTCTTTTCATATATCCCTTTACAAAACGCGTCAAATGGAGATAATAAATAGTTCGCAGGTTTCGGTGGGAAGGATCCCGTCGCCGTAGCATCTGAGTGAACTGCTTGTGAGTGACACCTGCTAAGGATGGCACGGCCATATACGCTTGGTCTGTGTGGGCAGCAAGGAACGGGAACGCTTAGCTTATAATATATATTGTTTTGAGTTGGCCGACTCTCGTAAGCAACATTTCCGTTGCAGACTCACAGATGACCCAGAGGCCGTTGCCTATATCTTAGGACTGCTCGCAAGCAACCTCGTCGGTGCACCGACGGGGACGGAGTCTGCCCGGACAAACCTAAAATGAGCGTTGGTGCGTTATAAGTAGGAACCTCTCATAATAGCAAAGGAAGTTACTAATTATGAACTGTGAGTCAAGACACTTTTATCCCACAGAGAACCTAACAGCTTATCCTTACGTAATACTATTTATAACAGTTTGAAGTTTAAATAAAAGCCGGTGATTTTAGCCGGGCCAGGTATTGGACCGCAAAATTGAGAAGAGTTAATTGAAGCTGCAGGGTTATGATCTGTTGATCCTTCTCTGCTGTGTAGCTAATTGCTTGTTTAAAGCGGTATTTCAATGATTAAAAATCGTTTATTTTTAAATATTGGTCTTAGAAATTCAAAGCTGTACCTGGCAAAAAAATCCATTGCGGATTTTTCTTAAATATCTTGATGTAATAAATTCCCACTTAATCTTGGGAAAAATTTACGTAACTCATTATAATTAAAGAAATAAGGAATTTTTTAAGGAAAGGAAAGGTTGATTTAAGCTTAAAAATATTCAAAAAAGTAAAAAATACGTAGTCACCACAATAGAATTTTAATATAATAGTCCGTATAATAAGCAAATCAAGCGTGTTGTTGAGACCTGAATTTGCTTCAAGGAGGCAATTTTCGCCGAGATGGACACGCTGAAGAGTTTAGAAACGCTGATTATCGTTTGAAAAAGGGCATTTTCTGTGCTTGGAGTTGTAGGTGTGCGCAATGTGCGTAGACTCGTTGCATATCACGCTAAGGAAGAACTCTGAGAAAAATGTTTCCACAATTGGATTTTACTTGCATTGCATAAGAAAATCCTGTATAATTAACACTTGGAAATATAGGGGGGGAGATGTGGTGGTGAACAGTATACCTCTATAAAAGCATTTCTCCATGAAAAGCACGGATGCTGCAATTGTGGTTTGACAAAGGACATTTTTTGTGTCCTGCGATATGTGATATGCAATGTGTGTGAATCCATAATAGACTGCGAACTGCAAAGGCATTGTGTGAAACAGTACCTTGTTCGCAACGGATTTCATAAGGGCCAAGATTACCTGTGGGTGAAAAGCGTGTGCAAAAGCAAATATAATTTGATGCTTTGCAGGGGATTGGGAGGAGTTTATCTAACGCGAATCACGAGGATGGAGTCCGCCCCCACGACTGTTATCGAGAGGATGGATTAGCAAGTGAAAACATATATAACAGTTTATTTTGGAACCGTATTGGTAGCGATGTTTCTCGTACCTATTGTTTCGCAACTGGCAAAGAGGTTTCATTTAATTGATGCTCCGGGCCCACGCAAAGTACATAAAACGCCCATCCCACGTATAGGCGGAATTGTATTTGTGGTATCGACACTTGCTTTGGTGCTTCCCATGTTTTTCCTGGATAACGCCATCGGTCAGGCTTTCCGTGAGTCTCGGACAGAATTCATAGCGCTTTTGGCAGGAGCCAGTTTCATCTTTTTCGTGGGCTTGATTGACGACATGGGTTCTGTAAGAGGCTATATTAAACTTTTGTGCCTTATTGTGGCCTCGCTGGCAATCTGTGCTTCGGGGGCAACATTGCATTCCGTTTCCATGGGTACGTGGTTTGAATTAGAGACCGGCTGGGCGGCCTGGCCGCTTACGATAATCTGGATTATCGTGATTACGGTATGCATGAACTTAATTGATGGGCTGGACGGCCTTGCTGCCGGGATAGCAACCATTGTCTGCGGTACGCTCGTACTTATGGCTCTTTGGACCGGTCAGGCAGCCATGGCGGTTTTGATGCTGGCGCTGCTGGGTAGTGTTATGGGCTTTCTGTTCTTTAACTTTTACCCCGCCAAGATTTTCATGGGCGACAGCGGCTCCATGTTTCTCGGCTTTATGATCGGAGCCG
>CAZHBL010000607.1:0-3467 GCA_964530105.1 uncultured Pirellulales bacterium
GAAACGAAAAAGATATAGACGATATTGTCATGGCAATCATAACCGAGAAGCCGCTTACCGACAAGATAGAAATGTCACGGGAAGGGTATATCATTTCATCCATTTACGCCTTGAGGCACGCCCTACCGCAGTCGAGTCAGGCGAAACAAATTGGTTTCTGTCTGAATCTGTACGAAGATGCGTGCGACGGCGCTTATTTCGATGAAAGCGACGTCAAGCTTTTCGAGCAATACGTTGGAAATATAGCCTTGACGAATATCAAAAGTGAAGTTGGATTCGGCAGGCTTGATGCAGCCAGGCAAATCGCCAGGAAGACCTCGTGGCGGTTTTGGTTTTACCTTATCACGAGGAAGATTGCGACCGGCGTGGGAAAGGCCGTCCGGGACTTGAACGAGTGCTACAGTACAAACATGTTCAATTCCCAGGCGCTGCTTTGGCCGGGTGAGGAAAAAGCGGAATGGATGGATGATTTCCCGGGAGCAAAAGAAAAAGTCCTGGAATTACGAAAATCAATAATCAGGGGGACATTGGGTGATAATTATGAAAACGCCGCAATTATGCTGGATAGAATGCTGCTGCCCTGCTTCGAGTTTGCGACCGATCTGAGGCTTAGATACGATCCCGAGTATTGCGATGGCGGCCTGGATTATGTCAGTGAAGATCAGAGAATCAACATTAAGAATAATGTTATCAGCGATCTTCAAGCATTCGGTTATCGCGGAAGGGACATTGACCGCGTGCAGAAATACGTGGCAAACGCTGAAAAGGATATTTCATCATTGATGAACTATCTGGAGACAAAAGGATATAGATGGCTCTTCGATGACAGGCTGGCATTGAGAGCGGTAAAAACCATGTTTCACGCAAACAAGTACCGAACAAAGAAGATGCTTCAAGACAGCAATGCCGCTACCCATCGGGCAAAAATTGATTGTGAAATTAAGGATGCTGCCACCCAAAAAGAACTCTATTCAGCCAGGCTGACCGGTTTGAGATTGTATCACGAGTTGACAATATTACAAATCGCCGGTTATAAGGGCCTGGCGAAGGAACTGGCTTATTCCGTCTGATAACAACAATTCTCAATTCACGCCGGGAGAGTGGCTACCTGTTTATAAAAAAGGCCATAAGTGTTGTTCTTATGGCCCATTGGTTCGTAATATAAATTTGTTTAAAAGTAAGAGATTATTGAAAACGCCAGCCAAACAAAGGCGGCGGCCGGATTTGATTGGCGAAAGGAGGCTTGTTTTGCAGACTCTCTTGCGTTATGAGCCGATGGGCCAATACGCCTGATTTGGCAACGTACACCCAACTGCCCAATACGGTAAGAATTAACCACATCACTTCGATTTGATATCTATGTACTTTCATTACGCGGCTCTTAAAAAGACTATCTATTTATATTTGTATCGGCCGAACCACAATTTATCCCTTAGCCAAATAGGCGATTTGAACTGGTTTATCGTAAAACCAGGAAAATGATAGACAATAGACCAGAAAGACCGATACTAGTGTGAAAAATGCACATACCATACTGGATCGTTACCAGCTCTTATCTTCGGAATTTGAAGCCCGGCGTTATCAATACCAAAGTGCAGCTTTTTTCGAGACGTACCTTTAAGAAATTATTCGGCTCGTTCAATTTTTCTCGACTGTACTCCGGAACTGCGGTATATTCTGCCGACATCATCAGGGCAAAAGTACAAGAGTTTGCAGCGAGAAGATTCGTGTTGAGAGGATGAGAACTGGCAGGAACACGAGGCAGTGAAGATGCACGTGAGTGACTTTCAAGAGAAAAACAGAACCATACAAGCGGCCGAATCGACAGGCAAACCCGGACGCCGTTACGATCTCGACTGGCTCAGGGTGCTGGTCATCCTCAATCTGGTTCCGTGGCACGCGGCCTGGCTGATGGCGTATGTGACGGGATTCTCAGATTCTGTCCACGAGGGCTTGGGCGTCACCATCCTGCGGTACTACACTGGCTTTTCCCTTCGCTGGCAGATCCCGCTGCTGTTTTTCATTGCCGGAGTGAGTGCGTGTTTGTCTCTGAGCCATCGTTCACCGGGAGCCTTTGTAAGGGAACGAGCCAGGCGGCTGTTTGTGCCGCTGATATTTTTCATGCTGGTCTGCTATCCGGTTCTGCTGTACTTCTGGCCGGGCGCCTGCGATAACAAAAGCCTCCCGGACTACATCATCCGTTTCTGGCCGCACTGCCTGGCGACAATTCATCACAGCCGGATGCCGGGACGAATCCCGATGCCCGGATGGGCCCATCTATGGTTTGTGGCATACCTGTTGATTTTCTCGCTGATCAGTCTGCCGTTATTAATCTGCCTCAGAAGGCAGGGCGAGAGTGGCCTGGCTGGTAAATATGTCAGCTTTTTTACAATGAGAGGTGCAATACTGCTGCTGGCCGTTCCACTGATGGTCATCAATATTATTCTGGCTCCGAAATGGCCGATGGCCCAACTGAACCTGTATGATGACTGGACATATTTCTGTTATGATTTGACGGTGTTTATCTACGGCTACATCGTCTGTCTGCACGAATCGCTCTGGCGGGCCATCTACCGGCACCTACGAATCTCGCTGCTGCTGGCGATTATCAGCACGGTTTTCGTCCTCTTAATGCGTTTCGAGACGCCGACGTTTTCGCGTCCGGCCTACACGTCGCGATACATGCTGTACTCGGTCTTTCTGGGTCTGCACACGTGGTGCTGGATCCTTGCCTTGATTGCCTTAGCAAGGAAATTTCTCTCCGGCACAAACGGTTTCCTGAAGTACACCAGCCGGGCCTCATACCCATTTTATATCCTGCACTTCATCCTGATGCTCGTCATAGGATATTACGTGATGCAGTGGCATCTGGGAGAAGGCACCGAGTTCGTAGTCCTCAGCGTTCTGACCTTCGCCGCAACACTCGGAAGCTACGAATTACTCGTAAAACGAACCAAAGTCACCCGGTTCCTGTTCGGCATGAAAGTATAATTATCGCGAAATGGACCGGCTTTTCGCCAGTATCTATAAATTGCTTTGAGAAGCTGCTATTTTGTTCTTTCCAGAAGTGCCGTGGCGAACTGGCGGAGGGTGTCGGCTTTTTGTCCGAACGGCTTCAACATTGCCACCGCCTCAGACGTTAGCTTCTGCTGAACTTCTCTTGCCTTTTCTAAGCCGACTACCGCGGGATATGTGCACTTTGCGGCTTTGAGGTCCTTGCCGGCCGTCTTGCCCAACTGACCACTCGATGCGGTTTCATCGAGAATATCGTCGGCAATCTGGAACGCCAGGCCGACATGCAAACCATATTCACACAGACACTCGAACTGCTTTTGTGTCGCGCCGCCGCAGATAGCTCCCATGGCAGCGGCACATCGGAACATCTTTGCCGTCTTGTTGATATGGATGTATTCCAGCATTTTTTTGGTACCGACACTTTTTTCAGCTCTCAGGTCCGCCATTTGTCC
>CAZHBL010000608.1:0-3466 GCA_964530105.1 uncultured Pirellulales bacterium
ACATAGAACAGCTTCAAACAAGACACTCCGAACAAAAACAGCAGCAGCAGGCGTTATCGGACAAGCTGACCGATTTGAAGATTGCCCTGGGTCAAATCGCCGAACAAAGTAAGGCATTAAAACAGGCAATCTTCAGTCTGGACAGCCAGGTGCAGGAGAACCGGACGGCTGCCGGCGCCGCAGAGAAAGAAACGGCAAGCTGCACCGAGCAATTGACGGCCGCTCAGAGGGACATTCTTGACTGCGAAACATCGGTTTCGGAACTGTTCGTTGAAAAAGAGAAGAACCAGGAGAGCAGCCGGCTGCTGCAAAAAGAGCTGCAAAGATTGTCCGAAGAAAAGCAGCAAACAGAGGAGCTTATTCGGGTCAAACGTGCCGAGAAAGGCCAGACCGAGCAAAAGACCAATGAGCTTAAGATAGAATTGAGCCAGTTGGAGGTCAGGCAGCAGGATCTGGTTGAGAGGATCAGGGATGAGTTGCAAATCGATCTGGCCGAGGCCTATGAGGACTACACCGACCAGCAGGTCGACTGGGAAAACATCAGAACAGAGATTAACGAGCTTCGAGGTAAAATCGAACGGCTCGGCAACGTGAACGTCGATGCCATCGACGAGCAGGAAGCCCTCGAGAACAGGCACGAGTTTCTCAGCACACAGGTCCAGGACCTTAACAGCAGCAGGGCCCAGCTCCAGCAGCTAATCAACCGCCTGAACAAAAAGAGCAGAGAGAAATTCCAGGAGACGTTCGAGGAAATAAGGGGACATTTCCAGGAAATCTTCCGCAAGCTGTTCGGCGGAGGCAAAGCGGATGTTATACTCGAGGATGCCGAAGATATTCTCGATGCCGGCATAGAGGTAATAGCTCGCCCGCCCGGCAAAGAAACAAGAAGTATATCGCTGCTGAGCGGCGGCGAAAAGTCAATGACGGCGCTTGCCCTGCTGTTTGCGGTTTTCAAGACCAAGCCGTCACCTTTCTGTTTTCTTGACGAGGTTGATGCGGCGCTGGATGAAGCGAATAATGAGCGTTTCAATATGCTGGTGCGGGAATTTCAGAAGGATTCACAGTTCATAATCATCACGCACGCCAAGCGCACAATGAGCATTGCCGATGTGCTTTTCGGTATCACAATGCAGGTCCGCGGAGTGAGCAAGAAGATAAGCGTACGATTCGGCGAATACGAAGACGAACCTGCCGCCGTGGCATGATTAATTGTTCGTGAATCGTAATTCGCGTCCCAACCATTTTAGCCCCCAGGCCTGTCCTGGGGGTAATCCTTTCGATTAAATTCATGCCACCATCGTTTATAATCCCCAACGCGGTGGGGGGGGTAATCCTTTCGATTAAATCTATGCGCCATCGTTTATAACCCCCACCGAGGTGATGGGGGTAATCTTTTCGATTAAATCTATGCTGCGTCGTTGAGAACCCCCACCACAGGGGTGGGGGCTAATCGGGGGATGTGTTTACTAAAAAGACGACTTCTTTAGCGTCGAAAACCGGGCCATCCTGGCAGCACATTTTGTATATAGTTTCATTCGAACCATTCACATTGCACTCGACGGCACAGCTTTGGCACAGACCGATGCCGCAGGCCATTCTCCGCTCCATACTGACCTGGCAATCGATGTTCTTTTCGGTGGTGATTTGCGCCACTCTCGCCAGCATTGGCTCGGGCCCGCAGGCACAAATAATAATATCATCAACGGGTAAGCTGGATTGTTCGAGCCATTCGGCAAGGCAATCAGTGACGAGCCCGTGGTAACCGGCCGAGCCGTCGTCGGTTGCGACAAGCGATTCGATACCGTATTTGGCAAATTCAGGTACGGAGAATCCGAGTGTCTGTGAAATCTCATCCAGCCGGCCCTCGAAGGGCAGGGCCTCAGCAGTCTTGGCACCCGCAAGTGAGATGACCTCTATTCCATTGTTACGGGCGGTCAGGTTTTGCGCCAGGTGCTGCAGCGGTGGTGTGCCCATTCCGCCGCCAACCAGAAGGACCGTTTTCTTGCCTTTCGGGATTTGATAACCACGACCCAGAGGGCCAATGACACCGATGTAATCGCCGGCTGATAGTGTTGTCATGCGCACTGTGGCCGGCCCGACTATGCAATAGAGAAGCTCGGCGAACGTTTTATCGCCGTCGGTTACCACTTCGGCAAAGCTGAAAGGCCGTCGCAGCAGTATCTTTCGACTGGAGGCGTCGCGCAGCTCCTGCGACACTGCTTCCGGCGCAGGCAGGGCGGT
Source organism: uncultured Pirellulales bacterium (assembly GCA_964530105.1). Taxonomy (GTDB): domain Bacteria; phylum Planctomycetota; class Phycisphaerae; order Sedimentisphaerales; family Anaerobacaceae; genus JAFGPJ01. The sequence goes on from CAZHBL010000608.1 coordinate 2,242, forward strand.
ATTGGATAGGTCGAATTGGGCGAACTGCCCCGGCTGGAAATTGGCAAAAGCAATCGCGCCATCTTGCGTGAACTGAAGTCTGAGCCGATAGAATCCGGGGCCGATCCGCCTGTTGGAACAGACCTGAGCCTCGAACTTGCCCTTTGCCGATGACGAGCATCCTTCCGACATAAGTCGCCACTATCCCTTTTACAGCAGGCCTTCGTAAACTCTAACGCCGTCCACAACTTTGCAAACGTGGACGGCATATTTCCCGGCGAAATCGGGGCAGCTTCGCGGATAGGCCGTATCGACCGCGGCTTTCACCGCCTCGACGGATTCGGCTCGAACCAGGGCGCCGGACGCCCCCTTGTCGCCGCCTCCCAGCATTCGCTCGCCCAGGACCCCCGGCACCGTTCTAACCACGTCGCACATTGTTTCGAGCTCCGGGCCGGATATTTTATAATCGTCGCGCAGCCCGAGGCCGTCGGCCCTGAATATCCGCCCGACCGTTTCTATGTCGCCGGCCTTCCATGCTTCGAGCATTTTGTAAAAACGCTTTTGAGCGCCGAAAATATACTTCAGCCGGCCGCACAAATCAGGATATTTTGACCCGAATTCGCTCATGATTTTTTCGTAGATTTCATCGTCTTTGATATCCGCAAGGCAGGAAATCTCGTAGCCGGCCTTCTGCAATATCGAAACGAGTTTCTCGCATTCGGCTCTTCGGATGGCGTATGTTGATTTTTCCAGGCCGGGCCGGTCCGTACCGGTATCGAGGACAACGATACGAAAATCGGTTGCCCCGGCTCCTATCGGGACATAGTCAATCGAGCGGTCCCTGGGATTATAGTGGGTCGCCATCCCCTCGCGTGCGAAGATAACCATAGTCTGATCGAGCTTTCCGCAGGGCGAGCCGATGTAGTCGTTCTCAACCGCCTGGGCCAGATCGACTATCGTGTTCTTGTCTTCGACTTCGATTCCATTTGCATCAAATAGCGACAGAATCAAATTGTTGCAGAGTGATGCCGACCGGCTCATTCCGCCGCCGGGGATGTTACCATAGAGAACACAGTCAATGCCCTGCGAAAGTTCGTAACCTTCTCGCCTGAGGATATAATCGATCCCGTACGGGAAGCGGCCCCATGTCTCGGCAATCGCCGCCGACTTCGGCTTGGGGACGTTGCCTGATTCGAACTCGATGACTCCATCGCCGGGGAAATTCCCGCTGAAGAGCCTGACTTTT
>CAZHBL010000609.1:0-3463 GCA_964530105.1 uncultured Pirellulales bacterium
GAATTTTAGGAGACCGCGATATATGCTGCAATAAAAAAAGAGGCAAGCCTTTCGACTTGCCTCCCGGCTAACTAATTTGTTGGCCTTGGCCAAGGCTAACATTTTACCTGCGTCGACGCAGGAACAGAGCGCCAAGACTGAGCAATACGACAGTCATGGGCTCAGGAACAACCGTTAGATTTACTGAAGCGACAGGCGTAGTGTACTCAGGATCGACAAACAGTGAAATCGTGGCAGTGTCGCCAACGGCACCGATGTAATCGAAGCTGAACTGAGAACCTGCAGCTACAGCAGGAACTCCTGACGGGCTCATTGATGCGGTAAGCTCGAAACCGGTGCCCCAACCGGCTTCTGTATAGGCTGTAGCGGCTCCGATGTCGCCTGCTGCATCCAGAATGATAGGATTTTCCAATGATCCGGCGCCACCATCTTCAATGATAATGTAGCCCAACCAACTGGAAGGGTCCTCACTCACTACGGTTATTGTGGTCGTTAAATCAACTTCAAAAGAGTCCCCTTCCAGGCCATCGACATTGATAAGCATAGCATTCGCCGCCGATGCCAGTCCAAGAACCAAAAACAATACTAACATTTTTCTCATCATCTTCTCCTTTCATTTTGTAGAAAAGATATAATCCATGAAATATCCAAGTCTCATACAGCAAGTATGCCGATTACTGCGGCTCCGAGCCCCAAGCCTGTTACGGACAGTCGGCAGCCGGACTATCGGCAGCTTGCCAGTTGGCAATCAGGATGTCCAGGTCATTGGTCGAGACACGATATTTCTGCTTACCCTGGGGCAGATGATCGAAGTCGGCACAAATCAGAGGAACACCACCAATCGTTTGGCCATCAATCTCAGCAAAGCTTTTATTCCATGCTCCAATGAGAATGTCCAGATCGCTGGTCGATACCCAGTAATTCTGCTTACCCTGGGACAAACCATCAGCGTCGCCCTTGCACTGTCTTGGGTTAATACTGGCGATCCAGCAGTCGGGATTTCCTACGGACTGCCATTCATCTGGTTGCGGCCCCGTATAGCTGACAGTGCCTCCGATTTGAATGTCCGTTGCACCGGCCAGATCCACAGTAGCTTCCGAAGCATCTTCCAGTACCACATTGCCGCGTGTAGCATTAGTTGTCACAGTCACTTTGCATGCTTCACTGCATGTGATGACGCAAAGCCTTCCTTCAAGAGCCGGAGCCTTAGTGTCGTAGAGCGAACCCATCTCGATGGTGATACCGTTTGTACCGAGACCACCGAGCGCGCCCGGATCGTCAGCGGCAGCTACGGGTGTGTAACCCTCCACAGCCCAATCACTGACTTGGCCGGTAACTGCATCGACTGTAATGTACCGGCTGAAGTTGGCGGGGAATATGCCGTAACCGTTGTTGTCATCCCCGACCGCGAAGTCGCTGATGGCATCGATAGTACCGGCATCGACTGTGATGTCCAGAGCGAAAGCCCTGACCAGCTCGGTCCCCGAATAGTCGATAGCAGCTTTTCCTTCACCGAGATCTTTTACGGTGATAGCAACACTTGCCCAGGCCGGAGTAGCTAATATGACCACAACCAAAGCAAGAATAATCTTTTTCATAATACAACTCCTTCCTTTTCTTCTTTTCTTCTTCGCAGAACTATGCTCTGCAGTGTCTTGGTCTTGTTTCCTGTCAAAAAAACAGTAAATTCGCTTGTTCAATTTACGATATATAGCGTTTTAACTCATTGACGCAGCGACCCGGCCGACAGGAGCTGCCGGAAATAAGTAAATTTAATTTTTGCCCTTGCCCACTCCTTTCTCGCCTACTGGCGGAACATATGTGCCAAAATTACAGCACAAGTTTATGTTGGTGAAGATCAAGTTTATCGTAACACAAGTTTCAATGTACTTCAAGCGGAAAATGCCAAAAAACAAGTTTTTTTTATGATTTTACAGTTCGTATTATGCAAATTCAGTCTCTCTATGGTAATGTTTAGTTCATGTACAACTTTCTGAAAGGACGACTACTATTTGTAAGACTATGTCTTTTGACGGCGGTCTTAATCCTGATTGGCATTGGGATAGCCACTATTTACTCTGTTGGTAATCCCGCAGAGCACAGCCCCGACAGCCAGGGTGAGGATTTGAGTAATAAATGGGAAAAACAGGTCGTGTTCGCCATAGTTGGATTAGCCGGCTTTATAGTGATTAACTCAATCAATTACAGACGTTTCGGCACGATAAGCTACTGGATTTTCGCCGGCGTGCTCGTACTGCTGGTTATACTGCTTATAAGCAAATATGTTGTTGTTTTGCCTTTTGCAAAACCGAAAAATGGTACTTACCGTTGGATATGGTTCTCTATAGGAGGTCGCCCACTTCCACAACTTCAACCTTCGGAGTTCTGTAAACTGGCGTATATTCTGGCCCTGGCATGGTACCTGAGGTATCGGAGCAACTATCGGAACTTCAAGGCGCTTATCGGACCATTTGCCCTGGCGCTTTTACCTATGGTTCTTATTCTGCCCGAGCCGGATCTTGGTACAGTGCTGTTAATGATGCCCATTTTGTTCACAATGCTGTTTATCGCCGGGGCTAAGGTCAAGCATTTGCTGATTATTATATTTATGGCTGTTATGGTCAGCCCGTTGCTTTGGTTCAAAATGGAAGATTATCAGCGAATAAGAATTAGTAGCGTCGTTATGCAAAATGCCTGGATTCGGGAAAAAGCCGAGAAGCACCCCATGCTGGGTAAAATTCTTGTCGGCACGAAATTCAGTGAAAAGAAATGGAAGAGTGATTGGGGTTGGCACCTGATCCGCTCAAAATATGCCGTTGCATCCGGTGGTGTAAAAGGGTACGGCTTTCGGCGTGGACCCTTTGTCAAATACAACTTCTTGACGGAGAGACACAATGACTTCATTTTTGCGATCATTGCCCAGCAATGGGGTTTCTGGGGCTGCCTGGGTCTGCTTGGGCTTTATGTTATTATTGTTAGCTGCGGACTGGAAATCGCAGCGAACAATACCGATCCGTTCGGAAGATTGCTTGCTACCGGTATTGTCGCGATGTTCGTAGTTGAGGTTGTCATCAATGTGGGCATGACCGTTGGTCTGATGCCGATCACAGGCTTGACGTTGCCTTTCGTAAGCTACGGCGGCTCAAGCCTGCTGGTTAGCATGGCTTCTGTAGGTTTGTTAAATAATATTGGGCGGTGCAGGCCGTTCAGCCTGGCACCCAAAGCGTAATTTGTGACCTGCAGGCTTTAATCTGCAAATCGCTAACAAGAAGTAAGAAATGATAAGAGGTTTCAGACAAATTGCCGGTCTTACGACGGTCAGCAGAGTTTTCGGCATGCTGCGGGACATGGCGTTCGCCTACTTCCTCGGCGCCGCCGGTCTGATGGACGGCTGGGTGATAGCATTCAAAATCCCCAACCTGGCAAGGCGCCTTTTCGGAGAAGGAGCGGCGTCCTCATCGCT
>CAZHBL010000610.1:0-3460 GCA_964530105.1 uncultured Pirellulales bacterium
GGGTGAATTAAAGGTGTCCGGTACTTATTTTATAAAATGTCACGTGCTTTATGTAAACTATAAACAGCGGGCCTGTTGAAAAAGTCCCATCGTAACGCCTGAGATTGCCGCGCGATTCTTCGAATCCCTCGCAATGACATGAAAACGCATCCTTATGTTATTGCGAGGAGTGTAGCGACGAAACAATCTCGTCTTTGCCAACAGGCCCGCTGTCCCTAATATGTCCTCAGTTTATAAGCGGAATATATTTTTTGATTTTGTAGAACCACGCAGGACGATGCAGGAACACGTACAAGTAAATGGTATCAGATTCATCATCAACAACCAACCATACGCTCGTGTAATTTCTATTAAGATGATATACACGCCCATCAGTTGTAGCATCCCACCTTGTCCAGGATGAAAGTGTCGGTCCCAAATGAAATGATGCCAATGTCCCAGGCTCATCTCCCGGCCCAAGACTGCTATTGAGGAAATTGATAATGTCGATTTCTGATGCATTGAATCCAATGAAGATGACTTGACTGTTGAAGAAACCACCTTTTTTCTTCTCGATTGTCAGGTTTTCGGCCGAATCAGGGAGCCCTGTGAGATTTATTCCTTTAAGAATACTGTTTATCCTGGCGGGCGGACTGCGATAGAAGTTCCAAGACAAAACAAAGACAAGCACAGCAGCAGCAATAATCAACAACAGAAGATAATTTTTACTCAGCATACAGAGTTTTGTTTCGCATGCCTGGTCCCGTATTTCTCCCGGAGTCATTGCCACGATTCCATAACTTATTCATTTGCAATTCCATCATACCTGCTGTTAACGTGTTTAATCAATCTTTATTTACATTGTTGTTTGATAAGATTTTGGGCATTGATATAACCCTCCCATTCGTTTTCTGAAAAAAACAGGTAACTATGTGACTTTTTCAACCGCCCCACTTTCCCTGGTTTATGTAGTCCCTGAGATGAAAAATGGTGGGGCAAGCCGCCACCCTACAAAGCCAATAAAGCCTCCCTGGGGGATGCCTTACGGCATTGGCCCACCGATTAAAACGATGGGACAACCCTTCGACTGGGCTTAGATCAAGAATGGTGGGGCAGGTCCCACCCTACCATTTTGGTAGCTATTAGAAGTAGTATCGAAGGCCGACGGCCGCGTTGATGTCCAGGTCGAAGTCAGGGGCGAGGTCGAGAACGGGGACGAGCTCGAAAAACAGGTCGAGCGGCTCTTCGTCAAAAAGATACGTAATGCCCAGTGGGACCCGTATGCCGAAGATCGCGCCATTTTCGTTACGCCCTCTGCCGTCATCGTCTTTGAACTTCAGCCTTGCGCCGATACCGTAGTAAACAGGCAATTCGTTGGCTTCGAGCAGCTCGTCGTTGTGAATAAGGTAGTCGCCGTGGAGCTGAAAGGAATCGTTCTCGGAGTACGACCACGCCGCCGCACCGTCAATAGCACGCTCTTCGTCAAGCCAATACTTGACGCTCAATCCCGTCGGCTCTCCGATAATAACTCCGATACCGAAGTCATCCTGAGTACGGGCATTTACCGAAGCTGCTGCCAGCAGAAGCACTATGATCGCTATTTTACACTTCATTTTGTTTCTCCTTAATCGTTCCGCGTGGGCAAAAACGGCATTTGCCCACCCTACAGGACTACAGGACTGGTTGGTCATTTCACAGTTCCATTATCGACTGAATAAGACATGGGATTGAATGGTGCTTCCTTAAGACTACCTGCAAGTGCCATGTCCGCGATTCTGAGCCAAAAACGACGATTGCCAACATGAAGAATTGCTTATGGAAGTGCCATTCGACATGGGATTTAGTTTAATTAGGATCGGCATTGGCCTATTAATATCAAAACGACTCTAAATATCTTGCTATTTTCGGTCTATTGGGTGCGATTTTAACTACTTATGTTCGGTTTTACCGCCGATATCCGCAACACGAGATACGCAATACGAATATTTATTGACTTTTGCCTTCTTAGCCGATTAATATATGGTCGCCGAGTTAATCTTTGGTGTCGGCTGATGTTCAATGGAACGCCGGATATGAAAGGATTGGCAGATGTGTAAAACATGCGGATGCAGTTCAGGCAAAAAAACCAAGAAGAAAGCCAAGAAAAAAGCTAAGCCTAAAAAGAAATAGACGCTGAGACCTTATCTCAATTTGTGCTACAGCGTTCGCTTCTTTCAGGAAACCTGTCTTTCAACTATGCTCAGGGTCAGGCCTTCAGCCCGGCCGAAGAATGCGGATCGTCAATCAATAGCGTCCGTCAAGGGGCGGAGAGGGATTTTTTTCCCAACAAAGAGCAACCGTATTAAAGTTTGCCATGAGCGCTCGTAACAGCAACCGGTGACGCCGGCAAAGTCGCTTCACGTAGCGGTTGTTACCGCTTCGTCATGGATTTTGCTAACCTTCCTTCCAGTACCTCCTGATGATACCGTCTCTGACCTCAAAAGCGACGGTGTGTTCCACGTCCTTTTCGTCCCTGATAACGATGGGAGGCGGAAACATGACAAATTTGTTGTCCTTTTTCCTTACGCATTTGTACTTGAGAATTTCGCTGCCGTCATCGGTCAGGATTTGCTCGCTCGGCTCGCCAAACGTCTCGATCACCCAGTCCCTTGTCGTCTGGCCGCACTCAACCTGCTTGAGCGTGTCGTTTTCAATGCCAGTGTACTGCTCGTCCGTCTCGCAGACCACGCAGCCGGTAACCAGAACCGATGCGGCTACCAGAGCCGCAAAAAGACAGATTTCGCCGCATTTGTGTAATTTCATTTTGTGCTTCTCCTTATTTCAGTTTGTTTTTATGCCGTAAATTCGGCCCTGCATATCAATCCACAGGATCAACGCATATTTATCTTTCCTATACTATAGGCGTCAAAACCATGAAAAGGTTACAAGAATTTTATAATTTTTTTCAGTTGTACAAAAAGTTCTCTTTTACATTAATCACTTTTTTGGGTTTCTGAAAATGGATTATAGAGTGTTTTTCACAGTGGCATGAACATGGCATGTCTCTTCAATATCAGATGGGCTCGGCGCTCGGCAAATTTGCCCTGCTCGTCAGTACATTTTGCATAGCCCTTTCAAAATTGGTGGCATAAATGGTGCAGACCGAAAAAGTGATCGCCCAATATAGTTTGAAGATGTAATTGCACAATATAAATATAACGATTGCGAGTATTAAACCAATAACAACTCGACCTGGTGTTGCTTTGCGGTCGCTAATGCAGCTTTCATTAATAATCCTGACTTTAAACATCAAAATCAAAAGAAGGCCGTTAAGTATGTTCCATACCGGGAAGATCAACTGCCAGGCTTGGCATTGCCTGATTACATGAATTCCGGCAATAATACCTATAACGGCGTTTGTAGTTACAGCAAAAAACAACATCAGATATTTTTCAATTCTTGTTTTCTTCTTTTTGATGAAGATGTAAAAAAGACTCAGAAT
>CAZHBL010000611.1:0-3443 GCA_964530105.1 uncultured Pirellulales bacterium
GCCGTGTCCAGCTTGAGCGTAGGCGGCAAATTCTCCGCACTGAAACGGATGGGCCTTTTACCCATGCAAGGGATGCGGTAAATGAAAGGCCTGCCGGGCCGGCAACCATAGGCTTTCGGGCCGTTGATCTTTGGTTCGGGTCCGGGCTTTGGCGTTAAGATAACTTTTTCTTCTTTTAAGACGGGCGCATCGATTGCCACAGGATCATCCCCGGCGACAACGAACTCCGCATCGGCCCAGTCGGCGTGGTCGAAGCTCGTGTTATCCCCCGCCGGATCGACCGACAGTGTTAAAGTCTTGCAGCCGATCAAATCGATATCGACTTTTTTTGCCGGCTCGCCGGTCTTGAGAACACCGCTGTTGAACAGCAGCTTACCGTCGCCGTAGATGCGAAAGCGAACGCTCCCGATGCCATTGACTTCATCGTCAACGCCGACATAGGCGGAGAAACTCCGGCACGATTTTTTCAAATCGATGTACATCAGGCTGGCGGCATGAGTGCCGACGCCTTTATCGAATGTGCGGCCTGCGATTGTCAGTGGTTTGCTCTGAATGGATTTGTCCTTCTGAGGCGTGCCCCAGCCTGCTGTCATCTTCTCAAGATTCAAAGATGACAGCCAGACAGTCTGTGCCGGCTTGTCGGATTTCATAATTGTTGAGCAGCCTGAAAATTGTGCTATAAGAAAGGCACAGATGAAAAGTAAAAGACAGGTTGATACGTGGCGTTGTATGCGAATTCTATTCATTATGTTTCTCCTTAAATCAGAATTAGCCGACTCGCACTTTGGCCCTAAAGCAGAGCAAGCCAGCCGCCGTCAACGTAGATGATTTGCCCGGTGATAAATTCACCCGCCTGTGAGGCGAGCAAAATCGCTGTGCCTACAAGGTCATCAGGTCTGCCCCATCTGGCCAGCGGGGTTTTTGAAAGGACCCATTTATTAAAATCCTCATCTGTCCAGAGCGGCTCGGTCAATTCCGTGGCGATATAACCCGGTCCGATGGCGTTTACGTTAATATTGTATTTTGCCCATTCGACGGCCAGGGTTTTTGTCAGCATCAGCAGGCCGCTCTTACTGCTGCCGTATGCGGCTGTTGTTGGCCGGGCGGCATGGCAGGTCAGAGAGCCTATATTGATAATCCTACCTGGCTTGCTTAATTGTTTTCGATGCCGGCAGAAAGCTTGTGATAATACGAACGTGGAAGTGAGATTGACCTTAATGACCTGGTTGAAGGTCTTCAGATCGACGTCTTCGGCCGGCCCGCGAATTGTCGTGCCGGCACAATTGAAGAGGATATCGATGCCTTTAGTTTCAGCGATGACGCTTTCGAAAAAATCGTTTATTTCTTCGATGTTGCTCAGGTCGAAGGGGAATGACCAGGTTTTTTTGCTGGTCTCAGCGTGAATTTTCCGGGCGGCTGCTTCGAGCTGCTCTTTCGAACGGGCGGCGATTGCAATATCAGCTCCGTGTTCGGCCAGGCCTTTGGCAATGGCAAGCCCGATGCCTCGACCGCCGCCGGTGACCAGCGCCGTTTTTCCCGATAAGCTAAAAAGATTGCTTTCCATAACCGCTTAATAAAGCAGAAAAGCAATCAAATAGCAAGGCTGAATACCACAAGCAAATAACCGGGGCCTATACCAAACTGATCGGCATAGGCCCCGAGGTGATACAAATTCATAGCATTAATTGCTATATATAATCCAGCTTAAGGTTCCGGTTCCGGTTCCGGAGCGGGTTGATATAGCCGGATGTCGTCAAAGAACATCTTGCCCGAACCGCCGGGGACCGTCATGTTGCCCCGGGTGCCAAGACCGATCGCTATCCTGTCAACGTTTGTCAGGACTATGCCCTGATCGGCAAAAGCCTGAAGCGGAATGACCCACTCGGTCCAGGTGTCAGCCTGTGCCGCGGCCGGATCATCATTTACCACAACCGCAGGAGTGCCGGTACTGTTGGAAACAGCTACGTAAAGCGGCTCGGCATCGTTGCTGGCTATGCCGATATCCTGGTGTGCCCACTGCCCGCTGACATTACCGGTAGTCGTGACGTTGGAAAATACAGCCTGGCAAGTCAAAGCGGCATCGTGGCTGGTTAAGGCCAGACCGATGTAGACATTTGCGCCCATCGGGATGTTCTCTGTGCCCACCATCGTCCACGTGGTGCCGTTGGCCGAAATGGATCCAGTAAAGATACCGGATATGCTACGCTCGATCTTCACCCAGTATGGTGCAACAATTCCGGCTGAATCCGTGTTCGTGCTGGTCGCACCCGTACCGGGACGTCTCTGGAAGGAAGCACCTGAACCAGGCGTCACAACCATCATGGCATGCGAAGAATCGGGATCCAGCGTCTCGCGAATCATCACGCCGGCCTTTGCCCAGACGTTCGTATTATCGACGCTCTGGACTCTTGCGATAATCGAACCGGCGCCGGTGAGCATCTTGTAGGCAAAGTGGAATTCATCGGCTTCTACATTATTCACTAACCAGATATCCGCGCCTGAAGCAGTCATCGTATAGGTGCCGACCGGGCCCTCTACGAAGCTTCCGGTGGATGCCGGGTAGCCCCTGAACCATAGCGATAAATTCGCAACGCCTTCCTCGGTCCAATCACGCGGGGCAGTAAGTGTCAGTTCCGCCTCCGAATACTTGGAGTAGCCCTGCTTGTTATTGTCATAGGCCAAAGGCATCGACTTGCTGCCGCTGTGGACGATGGTTTCCTCGGTATAAGAAGGAGTTGTTTCGTCGCCTACGGCCGCTCCTGTGCCGTTGCCCGGATTGTACATACCGGTTCCCTGAGCGCCATAACCAAGACCATCGATCCACGAGTACCATATCTGGTTATCGCCGGTATCATAGTCCTCGAAGTCGTCTATTACCAAAAAGTCGCCGGTCGTAAAGCTCCAGAGATTGCCTACCCACGGACTGTCGGGATTTACAGCATTGACTTCATCGATACGCCAGAAGTACTGTGTAAACCAGGCGAGTTTGCCCGGATCGAAGCTCTCGTCGCCGAGTGTCTTGTTGCCCTTATACTCGGGCGAGGACTTGTCGGCGTTTGCAACGGTGTCCGCATCGGTGCCGAAGTACACCTCATGCGAAACGGCGGATTGGCCCGCACCCCACCTTAGAACCGGCGTCATTTTCGTGCCGGTCGCTCCGTTGAACGGGCTCGGACTGCTGGCCTTGACCGGCGGAGCCAGTGCCGCCTGCGGAATAAACTGCTTCGGCGTGGATGGACTCGACCAGCGCAGCTCTGCAACTGCATCGCCGCCATTCTCATACATTTCCATTACCACGCTGTAAGAATTGCCAGCTACAAGGTTAATCATTCCTCTGTACTCAGTCGTACTCTGATCTACCCAGGCATTAACAAGCTGGACGCCATCGACCCACAGACGCACTCCGTCATCGGCAGCGGCGTAGAATGTGTAGGTTTCAGTAA